>NZ_JBSWYG010000009.1:0-220721 GCF_056160985.1 Roseibium sp. AWQ4_290 | reverse complement strand
CACAAATCGCCGACCACAAGATCAATCGCATCAACGAACTCATGCCTTGGTGTTACGCTGCAAAAGCAGCGTAACAGAGCGCCTGGCCGCCATGAAGACCGGCTTCACCGGGCGGACACTCTGGAGAGGGCTAAAAATTGCCCTTTCGGACGGCTTGGATCGCTCGGACGGCAGGTTTTCTATTTAGTCTTAGAGTGAATTTATAGGATGATAATGGGTATGCGAAACGCTGAATCCTGCTTCCCCGGTGCTTCCCCGAATATCAAGCTCTTGGCGAAATGTCTTCTAAGTTATTGAAATTGCTGGAGCGGGTGAAGGGAATCGAACCCTCGTCTTAAGCTTGGGAAGCTTCTGCTCTACCATTGAGCTACACCCGCCACTGTGACTGCTTTCTGGGCCGACTTGGCGTTGGTGTCAAGCGGGTGAGGAGCGTTTCTCCGGGGATGAGCGCAAAATTTCCAATCAGCGGTGATCTTGCGTCTGGCGGCAGAAATCGCCATGTTCGCGCCGGTGCGGCAGCGCACACTGGGATTTTAAAACGTCGGGTCAGGATATGCGGCAAAAGGTCAGGGCGCTGGTCACATCGCGCAATTGGGAAATCTGCATCATTGCGATCATCGTTGTGAATGCCATTACGCTGGGCCTGGAAACCAGCCAGCCGGTCATGAGCCGCATCGGCGGTCTGCTGGTGACGGTCGATCACATCATTCTCGGCATCTTCGTGGCCGAGCTGATCCTGCGGCTTTACGCCCATGGCCTGAAATTCTTCAAGGATCCCTGGAGCCTCTTTGACTTTGTCATTGTCGCCATTGCCCTGGTGCCGTCCGGCGGTCCGCTGTCCGTGCTCCGGTCCTTGAGGATCCTGCGTGTCCTGCGCCTGATTTCCGTTGTGCCGTCGCTGCGCCGGGTGATTGGCGGCCTGATTGCCGCCCTGCCGGGCATGGGGTCCATTGTGGTGCTGATGGCGCTGGTCTTTTATGTCTTCGCCGTCATGGCCACCAAGCTGTTCGGGGACACCTTTCCCGAATGGTTTGGCGATCTTGGTGCTTCGCTCTATACGCTTTTCCAGATCATGACGCTGGAAAGCTGGTCGATGGGCATCGTGCGCCCGGTCATGGATGTCTTTCCCTATTCCTGGCTGTTTTTCGTGCCCTTCATCCTGTGCACTGCCTTCACCGTGCTCAATCTCTTTATCGGGATCATCGTCTCGGCCATGCAGGAGGAGCATGAGAGTGAAGCCGACGCCAACCGGCAGGCGATCCATGATGATACCGGCCTGATCCTGCAGGAAGTGAAAGCGCTGCGGGCAGAGCTGACGGAACTGCGCGCAGCCGTAAAGGCGCAGAAAAGCTAGGGTCTCTGAGGAGGGGCGGGTTTGTGAACCGTGAGCTGCGGGAAGGGGATCGTCCAGCCGTTTTCCGTGCAGCACTCAATGGCAAACCGCGCCAGAGCATGTTCGACCGTTTCATAGACGTGCCCCATGCCAGGGCCGATATCCGCCTCGATTTCGTAGTCGAGTGAGGAGGATCCGGCCCGGAACAGGGTCACATAGGTCGCCAGAACGTTATGTGTCCCGATTGTCTCGCGCAGTTTCTGGTCGATATAGGCCTTAAGCGCCAGCTGGATGGTGGAGGCCGCCTCTGCCTGGTGGCCATAATCGATCCCGAATTCGATGGTGGCCCGGTATCTGTGGGACAGGTTTTTCGGGGTCTGGTTCAGAAAGGCAGGGGTTGTGAAATGGGTCACGGCGCCGCCTTCTTCGCGCAGGTGCACCGCTTCGGGACTTTGCAGGACCACTTCCGCCCACAGGCCGTTGTCCAGCAGCACCCAATCGCCTTCTTCACAAGGAAACCACTTTTCGTTGCCGTCCATCGGCCGGGAATGCTGTCCGCGCAATTCGCGCACTGGCACGGTGTAGTGGCCCCCGCGCAGGCTCGGATTTTCCAGTTCGGAATAAAGATCCAGCCGGCTCACACGCCAGGGCACGTTGTTGATGACCACCCGTTCGCCTTCCTGAACAGCCCCCAGATTGAGCAGCAAGGTCACTTGTTCAATCAGGCTGGGCAGGGATTTCAAGATGAACCAGCCGATCGTGAGGAAAGCCAGCAGCATGGCGCCGGTCAGGAACCAGTCATTGTAGAAATTGAAGATCGCAATGGTGGTGCCAAAAGCCAGGCACAGCGTCAGCGCATCATAGATCAAGGTGCCGAGACGGACCGGAAAGCTCCGGTTCCGGTTGCTGCCGATCAGCGCCAGCAAAAGGCGCCGGGTGAGGCGGGACACCAGGATCACTGCCACAAAGGCAAAGAGGCCGATAAAGAAGTTGCGGCCCCTGTCACTGAAAAACGAGGTGAAAGCCCGGCTGGCCACGTCACCGGGATCGACCTTCTGGTCCTGCCGGGCGCGCAATTGCTGGCCGAGCGTTGTGGACTGATCCTCCGCCAGGATCAGCCGCGTCTGCCAGTCCTTGAGGATCAGCTCCAGCCGTTTGCGAAGGGCGCTGTCTTCAGGGGTGCGGGCAATCATCGGCTTGAGACGCGCAATCGCGGTCTTGGCCTGATCCGTCGCTTCGCCGGCTGTCAGCAAGGCACGCTTCAACTGCTCGATCTCACGGGCATTTTCCGTTGCCGACTTGAGGGTCCAGACGAAGGGGCGGACCAGTTCTTCCAGTTCGTCCTGCAGCTCGAATGGTTTATCCGCCGGGTCCAGATCGCTGGTGGACATGCCGGTAGCCAGGCCGATCAGCTGGTTTTCCAGCTTTGCGATCTCCAGATTGATGACCTTGAGCCGTTCTCCCAGATCGGTCCGGTCGATATCGGTGCCGGCCTCCTCGATGGCTTTGCGCAACTCTGCGGCGGCCTCCTGCTTGATCTTCTGGGCTTCCAGAATGCTCTCGATGGCCTTCAGGGACGTTGCGATCTCGTCGCTGGCCTGTGCGGACGGGGCCGGGCGCGAAGATGGCTGGGTCTGCGCAAGCGCGGCGGGAGACAGGGTCAAGAGAAGCGTCAAATGAAGCATTGCAGCAAGACTGCGCAGCAGGGGCGGAGGCAGAAGGGACGGGAAGGTCCACCGGTCCTGTTCGGTGTTCGAAGGCCCGGCGCTGGGGAGCGTGCGCTCAAAATATCTGAAACATGTTCGTGATGTCTGCAAAGCCCTGATCTCTGATTCCGCTGCATGGAGAGCGTGAGCATAGTCACAGTTGGAGATCCGTAAAAGACACAGTCGAGGGGAAACCCAGGCCGGGTTCAGCCCACCAGCTGGCTGATGCGGTCCTCCGGTCCTTCCACGCTCAAGGTCACTCCGGTTTCGGTATAGTGCCGGGCGGTCACCGTCAGGCCGAGGGTGCCGATCTGGCGTTCCAGATCGGACGCCGAGGCGAAGCTGGCGCTGAGCGTCCGTGTCAGAATCTTTTGGAACAGCACCAGCTCTGCGCTGTTGATCGCGTCCTGGGCTGCCCCCGAATAGGCCCGGGCCAGGCCGCCGCCGCCCAGTTTCGTGCCGCCGAAATAGCGCACGATCAGCACGCCGCAATTGATCAGTCCAGCCCCTTGCAGAACCCGCAAGGTCGGCATGCCGGAGGTCCCGGCGGGTTCGCCGTCATCCTTGCCGCTTTCCTCGATCCGGCCGTCTTCCAGAAGGCGCCGGTGGGCGCTGACCACATGATTGGCCTTGCGGTGGTCCTTGCGCAGCTCCTCAAGACGCGGCTCAAACAGCTCCATCGGCACCAGATGCGCCAGAAAACGGGATTTCCGGTCCTCCAGAAAGCCTTCGAATTCGCGTGTAACGGTCTTGAAAGCCATGCAGGATCAGGTAGAGGCCTTGAAGTGTTTCGACAGTTTCAAAGCCTGGCCCTGATAGTTGGAGCCGATCCCCTCGCCATAGAGGCTGGCAGGCCGTTCAGCCATGTGCTCATAGACGAGGCGGCCGATGGTCTGGCCGTGTTCCACAAGGAAAGGCACATCATGGGAGCGGACCTCCAGCACCGCCCGTGAGCCGATGCCGCCGGCGCCCGCATGGCCGAAACCAGGGTCAAAGAACCCGGCATAGTGCACGCGGAACTCGCCCACCAGAGGATCGAACGGCACCATCTCGGCGGCAAAATCCGGCGGCACATGGACCGCCTCCTGGCTGACCAGAATATAAAACGCATCCGGGTCCAGGATAAGCTCCGCCTTCTGGCGCCGGTAGACCGGCTCCCAGAAGTCGAGCGGGTGCTGCGCGCCGACCACATCCACATCAATCAGGCCGGAATGGTGTTTGGCGCGGTAGCCGATCAGGCTGTCCGGGCCGCCGCCCTCCAGATCGATGGAGAGCTGAACCCCGCCGCCAATGCGTTCATTGCCGCCGCTCATAAGCGTGTGCGTCTTGTGCACCTCTTCCAGTTTTTCATCGGCAATCAGCGTGAGCCCGCGCCGGAAGCGGATCTGGCTGAGGCGCGAGCCGCTGCGGGCCAGGATCGGAAAGGTAAGGGGGGAAATTTCCGCATAAAGCGGTCCGTGATAGCCCGCAGGCACCGTGTCGAAGGCATGGCCATGGTCGGTGATGACCCGGGTGAAGACATCCAGCCGCCCGGTGGAGCTTTTCGGATTGGCTGTTGCCGAAATATCCGCCGCCAGCGCCAGGCTTTCCTGCAGCGGCACGATATAGACGCAGCCGGTTTCCAGAACCGCGCCCTCTTTCAGGTCAACCGTATGTAGTTTCAGGGCGTCCAGGCGGCCTGCAACCGTGCTGTCCGGGCCGGGCAGGAAACTGGCGCGCACCCGGTAGGCGACCTGGCCGAGGCGAAGATCGAGGCTGGCGGGTTGAACCTGCCCGTCGACCGGCGGTTCGGCGGCCGTGATTTCTCCGGCGGCAAACATCTCGTGAATGATGCGTTCCGGCAGAATACCGTCCGCCTCCAGAGTTGCGCTGCCCGCCAGAGCCTGCCCCGCTGTCGCGTTCATTGAAAGGTCCTATTTGATCATCAATCTGGAATCCTTAAAGGATGGCGCCGCCAACGCCAACCGTGTTTGTCGCCTGCCCGGGCGATTTCGCGCAGGATGATTGACCCGGCAGCGCTTTTCCCTTAGGACACAGAGATTGTGTGGTGATTTGGGCCGGCCGGCTTGCAGCCACGTTAAACAACTTGCTAAAAAGGCCGGAGGTGCAAACCCCGGTCCTGCGGCTGGGGTTTTTTGCGTTTGGAGCGATGGAACAAGATGACTGAGACCACCAAAACCGGAAACAAGACGTGGCGTCCGGCAACCTCGCTGGTGCATGGCGGCACCGTGCGCTCCCCCTTTGGTGAGACCTCAGAAGCCATGTATTTGACCCAGGGCTTTGTCTATGACACGGCCGAGGCAGCTGAAGCCCGCTTCAATGGCGAGGATCCGGGCTTTGTCTATTCGCGCTATGCCAACCCGACCGTTTCCATGTTTGAAGACCGGATCAAGGCGCTGGAAGGGGCGGAAGCGGCCCGGGGCACGGCCAGTGGCATGGCGGCCGTCAATCTGGCCCTGATGGCTTCCGTGAAGGCGGGAGATCATGTGGTGGCCGCCAAGGCCCTGTTCGGCTCCTGCCGCTATATCTGCGAAACCCTGCTGCCGCGCTTCGGCGTGGAGAGCACGCTCGTGGACGGCACGGATCTGGACCAGTGGAAGGCGGCAGTGAAACCCAACACAAAGGCGCTGTTCCTGGAAAGCCCGACCAATCCGACCCTGGAGGTGATCGACATTGCCGCTGTTGCCGGGATCGCAAAAACGGCCGGTGCACGGCTGATTGTCGACAATGTGTTTGCAACGCCGCTTTTTCAGTCCCCGCTGCAGCTGGGCGCCGACGTTGTGGTCTATTCCGCGACCAAACATATTGATGGTCAGGGCCGCTGTCTCGGCGGTGTGATCCTGTCCGGCGAGGAATGGATCGCCGACGAGGTGATGCCCTTTGTCAAACATACCGGCCCACATATGAGCCCGTTCAATGCCTGGGTGCTGATGAAAGGGCTGGAGACGCTCCCCCTTCGTGTCGCCCGGCAGACGGAAACCGCTGGCCAGATCGCGGACTTTTTGGCCGGCCAAGCCAAGGTGAAGCAGCTCATCTATCCGGGCCGGGACGACCATCCTCAAGCTGACATTGTCAAACGGCAGATGCGCGGCGGGTCCACCATGTTGGCTGTGGAAATCGAGGGCGGCAAGGAGGCTGCTTTCCGCTTCACCAATGCGCTGGAGGTCATCCGGCTATCCAACAATCTGGGCGATGCCAAGAGCCTGATCACCCATCCGGCGACGACAACCCATCAGTCCATCGGGGACGAGGCCCGTGCAGAACTGGGCATCAGCGACGGCATGCTACGCCTGTCTGTCGGCTTGGAAGATCCACTGGATCTTCTGGAAGATGTCGAAAAGGCTCTGGGCGCGATTTGATCCCGGATCCGCACAGGGGCTCCGGATTTCTGCGAATTAGACCAGCAGGTTGAAGTGAATTCGAGCTGCTTAATCTTGTTTTTTAAGATGAAGATCGAAACATAACCGATTAAAATTATTTCAAAAACAAGGTTAAGAGCCAGCATCCTCTTTAGGCAAGTGAACGAAAATCATGTCCAGTACGCATGGAGCTGCCTATCAGGCCTTTGTCATCTGCACCTCGCCGCGCAGCGGCAGCACGCTGTTGTGCAAGCTGCTGGCGGCGACAGGAAAGGCAGGCAATCCAAAATCCTATTTTCACGACAACAGTCTTGACGAGTGGCAGGACTATCTCGGACTTGGCGGGCAGAGCTATGCCAGCGGCCGGGACCGGCTGACAGCGCTCTTGGAGGCGGCACGCGATCAGGGCAGGGCGGGCACCAGCCTCTTCGGGCTCCGGTTGCAGGGCAAGAGCTTTGTCTATTTTACCGGGCAGCTCAAAATCCTTTTTCCCGACCGGGCGACCCACGCGGCTCGCATTGAAGCTGCTTTTGGCAAGACACTGTTCATTCATCTGACCCGGAAAGACAAGGTCGCCCAGGCAGTGTCCTTTGTGAAGGCGAGCCAGAGCGGGCTCTGGCACAAGGCGCCGGACGGGTCCGAACTGGAAAGACTGTCGCCGCCCCGCGAACTGGCCTATGACCCGGACCTGATCCGGCAGCACCTGGACGAGATGACCCGGTATGATGAGGCCTGGAACCGCTGGTTCCAGGAGGAGGGCCTTCAGCCGCTGCGGATCTCCTATGATGCGCTGTCGTCTGACCCGGAACAGGTCCTCACCACGATCTTTGACCGTCTTGGCCTTGATCCGGACGGCGCACGGGGCATCGAGCTGCCGGTCGCCAAACTGTCGGATGAGGTCAACCGGGACTGGATCGATCGGTTCCGGGCAGATCAGTGTGACCGCTGAAACTCAAGTCAGGAGACTTTCGCAACCAGGCCCATGGCTCCGGCTGCTGCGGCGAGCGTTGCACTGCCGATACGGCTCATGAGCCGCGGATGGTTCTGCAGGAAACCAAGAGCGCGTTTTGCGCCAAGCGCATAGAGCATTACGAACATAAGATCGAGCACGGCAATCGTCGGGCACATGGTCAAAAGCTGGCCGGCCAAGGGGATCTGTGTGTCGAGAAACTGTGGAAAGAAGGCCGTGAAAAACACGAGTGCTTTTGGGTTCGCTGCGGCAACCAAAAAGCCGGAGACGTAGAGCTTGAAAGCACTGGCCGCATGCGGAACGGCAGGGATTTCCCTCTTGGCTGATGAGGTCCTGTACATTCGAAAGCTCATGAACAGCAACACTGCAACACCGCTCCACTTGATTGTTTGAAAGGCCAGCTCGGATCTGGTGATAACAAAACCCAGACCTGCAGCCACAATCAGCATCTGGATCGCGTTTGCAGAAATGTCTCCAAGGGCTGTGAAGACCGTCTTGCGCGGACCGTAATTTAGGGAATGCACCATCGCCAGAAGAATGCTCGGGCCAGGGGTTATGGTAAGGACGAGAGAGGTGGCGACAAAGGCCAGCCAGGCTTGAAGCGTCATTTTCTGAGAGTCCCGGAAAAGGTTGGTATCGGTGAAGGCCCGGAGGCCAAGGGCAGGAGTCTCAGAATTGAATTGGATAAAAAAATAACTTGAAGTTATAGTTTTGTTATGTCCGTTCCCGATATTCCAATGACAGTCGCCCGTGCACTCGGTCTCGTCCAGCGATATGGCAGCGTTTCAGAGGCTGCGCGGGTTTTGGGGGTCAGTCAGCCCGCGATAAGCAAGGGTATAGCTCAGCTTGAGCTCTCTCTCGGAATGCCGCTGCTGGTACGTGGAACGCGTCCACTGAGCCTTACCGATGAAGGCATGGCTCTGTCTGACTACGCTGTTCGAGCAGATCAACTGCAGCAGCAGGTTCTCAAGCAACTGGAAGACCTCAAAAGTTTTAGAAGCGGCACCGTGCGCCTTGGGTCTTTCGGATCTTCGGCGTCATTCCAGATCCTTCCGGGTATCTTATCGGCTTTCGCAAGGGTGTTTCCGGGGATCAATGTCGAAATTATGGAATTCCCCGATGAACAGCTTGCCCAATGCCTGGAAGACGGACTGGTTGATCTGGCAATCATGTCGCTTCCAGAGGATGAAGAACTCGAAATTGCCTCCGTAACAACCGACAGGCTCGTGGCGCTTGTTGCGGAACATCATAGTCTGGCAATGCACGACACTGTAACGCCTTCGGATTTGGCAAGGTTCCCGTTTATTTTGACCAAAGGTGGCAGTGGTCCGCTGGTAGAGCGATGGTTCGCAGCCTTGGGAGTGGTGCCGCGGGTGGCGCATACAATCCTTCAGATCAATTCAATCATTGCCCTTGTTGAAGCGGATTTGGGAGTTTCAGTTATTGCAGAACAAGCTCTGCCAAAACATTTGGGGCGATGCAGGATTCTCGGCCTGCAGCCAGAGGTTCCGCGCAGTTTCGGTTTTGTGCGAAAGGCAATAGCCGCACGGTCTTTCGCAGCGGAGCAATTCTGGAAATTTTGTTCTCAGAATCCGATTTGACCTAAGCGCAAGAAACTCAAGTCAGTTTTCCTGAAAACAATTTTACACCAGTCAGCACCCGCGCAAATGCGGAAACAAAACAGATCGCGGCAAAGCCCCAGGCGAGCACGGGGAACCAGACGGGAAACAGCGCCATCAAGAGGAAAAGCGCAATGGTTTCCGTGCCCTCGGCAAGGCCGCTCAGATAGTAAAGCGATTTTGCACCCTGCTTTTCTGTCTCAAGGCCCTGCCTTTCTGCCATGATGGCAAAGGCCAGAAAGGCGGAGCCGTTGGCATAGAAGCTGCAAAGAAGGGCTGCGGCAGGCAGGGCGTTCTGTTCCGGAGCATTGATGGCAAAGGCAAGTGGAATGGCGCCGTAGAAAAAGAAATCCAGCGTGATGTCCAGATAGCCGCCAAGGTCGGTCTTCCGGGTCGCCCGGGCAACGGCTCCGTCCAGGCCATCGGCCAGACGGTTGAGAGCGATCAGAACACAGCCGAGCAAGGGGAAGCCTGCGGCAATGGCAAGGGCGGCGCCGAGGCCAAACGCAAAACCGGTCACAGTGACGCTGTTCGGACCGATCCCGGCCCGGGCCAACTGGCGGCCCAGAGCGTTCAAAGGGGGATCGATCAAGGGGCGGATACGCGCATCAAACACGGGCAGGATCCATCAGTTGGGCAGTGCCGGCACTCTTTCGGGGGACCCGGCTTTGCGGAAAGCGTGTTGTAAATGCAAAAACATTCACAAAATCACAAGCGGGTCTCTTTCACGCTTATGTCATTCGCCCTATAAGCCCTCGGGAAGTTGCGGATCACCGCGCCAGTCTTGAAGGAACAACCGTGTCAGGCAGCTATAGCGCCATTACGCAAGGGATCGAAGTCTCTGTCGAGCCGTTTTATCTGGACGATGAGTCGAAACCGGAACAGTGCGAATTTATCTGGGCCTATATGATCGAGATCCACAATGGCGGCGAAGAACCGGTTCAGCTCAAGACCCGCTACTGGCAGATCACCGATGGGCTGGGGCGGCTGGCTGAAGTCCGCGGCGAGGGGGTCGTCGGGGAACAGCCGGTGATCGAGCCTGGAGAGACGTTTGAATATTCCTCCCAATGCCCGCTGGCAACCGACAATGGCATCATGGCCGGCTCCTATGCCATGGAACGGCCGGACGGAACCCTGTTTGATGTTACAATACCGGCCTTCTCGCTCGATCTGCCCGATGCGATCCGCAGCCTGAACTGATACCCCCCTAGTGTGGTGAAGTTGAAATACGCTTCACTTTAGCAGAAACCGCCGAAGCGTATTTCAAATTCGAAAACCACACTAGAAACATGACCTTGCTAGTCACCTTCTTGACTCTGAAGTTCGTTCGGAGCGTGCCGGGAAATGTGACGAACTTCAGAGTCAGGTGACTAGTCCGATAGGCCGCTATCAGGTGAGAAGGGTCGGAGCTTTGGGTCCGCCAGCGCCAAGACAAAACCGGGGCCGCCCGCGTTCATCGAACGGGACGGCCTCTTTGGAGACAAAATGCTTCGCTCTGTCCGAGGTCAGACCGTACGGTGGCGGGCAATCGCACCGCGCTCAATGGCGGCGACGGTCAGCTTGTCCAGCTCAAACCGGTCCCGCAGCATCTGGAGGAGGCGCAGCTCCTCCTTTTCCACGTGCAGATCGGCGGCCGCCACCTCGACGGCGAGTGCATAGGCGGTGTCATAGAGCTTGGGTGGCAGCACATCGCCCACCAGCTCCAGAACCAGGCCAAGGCCGTTTTCTTCCTGAAGAATATCGCCGCAGCGCTGGGCGGCCGGAATGATCTTGTTGCTGTCATACTGGTCGAATACCGGCAACATCTTGATCATGTCTCCGATCGTGGCCAGTTCGTTGTCCGTCATCGCATTGTCTGAGGCAGACACGATCACCATCACGTAGATGAGGGCTTCCTGAACGCTGATCGGTTCATTGTTAGACACTATGCACTCTCCGCACGCCTTCATGGATTCTAGTCGAAAGACCGGTGTAAAGGGTTGGCACCAAAGCTTCAAGTCACGGGCTTGCGACATTTGATTGACTGTTGCGCCCGGCTTTTCTAGTGTCGCGCCGCATCATCCAGGCCGGGTGTTCCGGGCCAGACAGGATGGTTTGCCTTCATCCCAAGCTTAAAGAATGAAACTCGAACATGACCGACCAATCCCTGCCTTCGCTTGACCTTTCGCAAGAGTTTGTCGAGGCGGCCGCCAAATCGAAAGCGTGGCCGTTTGAAGAAGCGCGAAAACTGGTCAAACGCATCGGCAAGCGGGATCCGGAAAAACCGGTTCTGTTCGAGACCGGCTACGGCCCGTCCGGACTGCCCCATATCGGCACCTTTGGCGAAGTGTTGCGCACGACCATGGTGCGAACGGCCTTCCGCCTGTTGACGGAAGACAAGATCCCGACCCGGCTTTTGTGCTTTTCCGACGACATGGATGGCATGCGCAAGATCCCGGAAAATGTTCCGGACAGAGCGGCGCTGGAACCGTATCTGCAGATGCCCCTCAGTGCCGTGCCGAACCCGTTTGGCGGTGATTATGACAGCTTTGGCGCCCACAACAATGCCATGCTGCGCCGGTTCCTCGACACGTTTGGCTTCGACTACGAGTTTGCCAGCGCGACGGACTATTACAAATCCGGCAAGTTTGATGACGTGCTGATCAAGGCGACGGAAAAGTACCAGAAGATCATGGACGTCATGCTGCCGACCCTTGGGGAAGAGAGGCAGGCGACCTATTCGCCGTTCCTGCCGATTTCGCCGTCTTCCGGCAGGGTGCTCTATGTGCCGATGAAATCCGTCAACCCGGCGGAAGGCACCATCACCTTTGACGACGAAACCGGAGAGGAGATCACGCTGCCGGTGACCGGCGGCAATGTGAAGCTGCAATGGAAGCCGGATTTCGGCATGCGCTGGGCCGCGCTTGATGTTGATTTTGAAATGTTCGGCAAGGACCACCAGACCAATGCGCCTATCTATGACAAGATCTGCACGATTCTGGGCGGCAAGGCGCCGGAGCATTTTGTCTATGAGCTGTTCCTGGACGAAAAGGGCGAGAAGATCTCCAAGTCCAAGGGCAATGGCCTGACCATTGACGAATGGTTGACCTATGCCTCGCCGGAAAGCCTGGCGCTCTACAATTACCAGAAGCCGAAAACAGCGAAGAAGCTCTATTTCGACGTCATCCCAAAGGCGGTGGACGAGTATTTCACCTTTGCCCAGAAATACGAGCAGATGCCGGTGGAGCAGAAGCTGCAGAACCCGGCCTGGCACATTCATTCCGGCAATATTCCGAAGATCGACCTGCCAGTGCCCTTTGCCATGCTGCTGAACCTGGTGTCCGCGTCCAATGCAGACAGCAAGGACGTGCTCTGGGCGTTCATTTCGCGCTACGCACCGGGGGTCACCGCAGAAAGCCATCCGGAACTGGATGCGCTGGTCGGCTATGCGATCCGCTATTTTGAGGACTTCGTCAAACCGGCGAAGTCCTTCAAGGTGCCGGATGAGATTGAGCGTACGGCGCTGGAACAGCTGGATGCCAAATTGGCCGAATTGCCAGCAGGTGCCGATGGCGCGGCTATTCAGGACGGGGTTCTGGATGTGGCCCGGGCGATCGAGCGCTATCAGGACCCGAACAAGAAGGGCCCCGATGGTGGTCCGGGCGTGTCTGTCGCCTGGTTCTCGGCCCTTTATCAGCTGCTTCTGGGCCAGGAAAAGGGCCCGCGCTTTGGCTCCTTCGTCGCGCTTTACGGGATTGACGAAACCCGTGAGATGATCCGCAAGGCGCTTGCGGGCGACCTGGCGGCGTAACGGAAAAGCAGCCGGAAGGCCGGGTCAGGGCGCCTTGAATTGGGCTGCGCTGTTCGAAAATCGGCGGAGGAAGCCTCTCCGCCGTTTTGTCTGTTAGTCAGCCTGCCGCTCGGCCAAACGGCTCAGCCAAGACAGACGCATTCATTGTCAGTTTTCTGCAAAGCTGGCCAGTTTGAGCAGGGAGACAAACTCCGCCCTGTAGCCGAGCGTGTCGGAACCCTTGTTGGCATCTGCCAGATCCACCGCATCGCGGGTGGACCAGTTGCCCAGATAGCTTGACCCGTTCAGGATCTGGCCAAATCCGGCGACCGAGGCCGCAAAGAGGCTTTCGCCAGCCGGGATGTCCGATGAGGCCAGGGTCACCGGTGTGCTGATCAGACGGCTCTTGCTTTCCTCGGGCAGCTTGTAGCGCAGTTTGACAAAGGCAAGCTCGTCCTCAAAGCCGGACCCGGCAGCGGAGGCAGGCTCTTTCCCGCCCGTCTGGTAGCGCAGTTTGTCGAGCCGGACAGCAGGTGATCCGGCGGGGGTAATCTCATATAGGGCGGTGACGGTATGGCCGGCGCCAATATCGCCTGCATCCACCTTGTCATTGTTGAAATCCTCCCGTTTCAGGGCGCGGGTTTCATAGCCGATCAACCGGTATTCGGCGACTGTTGCAGGGTTGAATTCCACCTGGATTTTCACATCCTTGGCAATGGTCATCACCGAGCCGGTGATCCCCTCGACCAGGACCTTGCGGGCTTCGGCAAGGGAGTCGATATAGGCCGCGACCCCATTGCCGTTCTGCGCCAGTGTCTGCATGAGCGCGTCATTGTAATTGCCCCGGCCAAAGCCCAGGATGGACAGGGCAATGCCCGATTTGGCCTGGTTCGTAATGTAGTGCTTCAAGGCGCCGATGTCCGACAGACCCACATTGAAGTCCCCGTCGGTGGCCAGCAGGATCCGCGCGTGGCCACCCTCTTCCCGCATCGTGTCTGCAAGGGTATAGGCTTCCCTTAGGCCCGCATGGCCGGCGGTCCGGCCGCCCGGCCGCAGGGCGTTTACCGCCTGAATAATGGCCTTGCTGCTGGCAATGGAGGTCGGCTCCAGCGCCACCCCGGCCGTTCCGGCATAGGTCACGATGGCAACCGTGTCCTGATCCCGCAGTGTGGAGACCAGCAGCCGGAACGCCTGTTGAAGCAACGGTAATTTGTTGGGCTTGCCCATTGATCCTGACGTGTCGATGAGAAAGACGAGATGCTGCGGCGGCAGGTTCTCAAGCGGCACGCGATAGCCCTGCAGGCCAATCTGCAGCAATTTCGTGTCCGCATTCCATGGGGTGTCGATGACCGAGATATTGGTGGAGAAGGGCTCTTCCCTGGTCTCCGGCTGCGGATAGGCATAGTCGAAATAGTTGATCATTTCTTCCGGCCGCACGGTCGCAGGGACCGGAAGCAAACCGTTGACCAGTTTGTTGCGCACAAACGCATAGGAGGCTGTGTCCACATCCACCGAGAAGGTGGACACCGGGGCATCGGCAGTGCTCTTGACCGGATTGCTTTCGGCTTGCGGAAACCGCTCCCGGTCCGGGGTCTGCCCCAGTGGGCTCTGTGTGAGCGTGCCCGTGCCTACCGGTGCAGCTTGCGGTTTGAAGCGCTCAATCTCTTTTGCGGAAAAACGGGTGCCGCCGGAGAGCCGGTAAACCTCCTGTTTCCTGGGTTCGGCCGACGGGGCTGTCGCTGAAAGCCGGTCTGTCACCGGCCTTTGCTGGATCGCTGTCAGGGCCTGATCCCGCGCCAGCTCCCGGTCCTGAGGCCGGGACAGATCCGGCCCGGCAGACGCTGCCGTTCCTTCCGCTGGAAGGGGCTCCGGGGAGGCGGGAACCTTTTCGGTTCTGGACGCCTTGCCCTCTGCCAGAACCGGGGCGCTCTCCAGGAAGGTTCCCGGTTTCGGCGCGCTCCGGGGCGGGAACTGGGCCGCAAACTCCTGCTGGCCAACAAGATAGTGGGTCTCACCATCCAGAAACTTGGACAAGGGGCCTGAGGCCACAAAGGCGGTCACAAGGACCACCGCACACAGGCAAAAGATGCTGAGGAGAAGTGCACGGCCGCGGTTTAAAATCATGATGTACCCCTTTGATCACCGTCGGACAGGCCGCCTCACACGGTCTGCGGACGCGAGCGTCTTGTCAGGGAGATCATCAGGTCTTCTTTCGCATGCTGTCCGCGTGAGCCTCGAACGCGAAGGGCGAAGAGAAGGGCAAACAGGACACTCCCCGGACGCTCTCACAACAGGACAAGGGAAAAAGCTGCTGGTTTTATGAGCAAAACGCGAGGGAAACCTGACTTTATTCCGGCGCAATTATGGCGGGTGGTGTGAGGCTCTGCGCTTTATTCTTGCGGATAGGGGGCCGCATTATCCCTGCCGAGGTCGAGAGGGGATTGGTCTGCTTGCGCGGTTTCCGGCTCTGGGGCCGTTTCGCTCCACTCCACGATTTCCGGCTCCAGGCTCTCAAGCCCGGGCAGAGCGGCGTCCGGATTGGCGTCCCAATCGAGGCGTGGGGCTGCAATTTGCCACTGGTCTTTCCATTGGCCCAGCTTGCGCTGTTCCGCCAGCTGGGTGAACTCCTGAAAGCCTTCCGGTGCCTCCTGCGACGGACGGGCCCAGCCATAGCGCACCAGGCGGGTGCTGAGATCAATCTTGCCCCGTTGGCAGCTGGCCAGGATCTTGTTCGGACCTGTGTCGGCCAGCTTTTCGCACGTGATCTTAAACTGCCGGGTCAGCCCTTGCAGAAACGTGCGGGCCCGGGCGCCGCAAGGCCAGGTGCCGCCATGTGAGTCGCCGCAGACCTGATCGATCTTCAAGGCTTCGATATGGGCCAGCTGGATGATCAGCTGGTTTGACTTCAGCCGCCCGCCATCCAGCACTTCGACCCGTCTGAATTCCAGCGGCCCGTCCGGCACTGGCTCCACAGGCGGGTTCATCAGTTCCTGGAACCGTTCGGAAGGCGCAATGCGTTTCAAATGTCCTTTGACCCTCGGGGTCGACATCCCATCCGGGGAGACATTTCGGATATCCTCAGGAAGGGGGGCTGCTGAAGGGGGCATGTCTTCCGGCTGGGCGGCGGCCGTCCGGGTCTCTTGCGCCGTCTGCTCTTCAAGGGCGGGCCGCAGCGCAGAAGCAGGCTGTTGCGGCTGCGGGGCCGGCAGGGCGGGCGGTTCGGCAAACACAAGCCAGGCCACCAGTCCGCCGAAAGCCGTCAACAGGAAAACCGGAAAGAGGAATGGCGTCAGTTTCATGCCTGAACAGTCACGTTTACGGCCCTGGATGCAGCCAATATCAATCCAGATTGGTACAAAGCTACATGATAAACGCTTGAGGCTTGGTTAGGAAAGCTCCAAGAATTCACTTTACGGAAATCTCAGGTCAGGGGCAAAGTTCCAAGGGACAAGGTCATGAGCAGGCCTCACGACCTTGTCCCCTTTCTTGGGTTTTGGCGATTTGGGGCCATGCTTGGTCCCTGGGGTCTTTCGCGTCACGGCGCCGTCACTGGCGGGACGCTTTCGAAGACCACCTCTGCGCGGTTCTGGACCGTCCTGAAGAACGGCATGTCAATGGCACTGACCCAGGACCGGATCATCCGGCGGCTTTCGGGCCGGTGTTTTTCCGGGATCTTGGCCCAGGTGTCCTCGTTAATGTCCCGTTCGCCGGTGACGCGCCTGAAAAAGACCCCGTGGCGGTCCGCATCCGGGTAGTCCGTGTCAAAGTCGATCCCGGTTCCCGCAAGCATCTCCAGCATGTCGGCCTGACCTTTTCCATGCAGCTGATTTGCGGAAAAACGGCTTCTGGCAACCGAATAGATGCTGTTTTTCCTGCAGTCCAGCGCGCGCCACAACAACACATTTGCCGCACCTCTTCCCTTGTGCCGCGCACGCGACAGCTGTACCCAGAGCAGCAGAGCAAAGCACAAGCAAGATGTGAACCGCGCATGACATTGATTTTCAAGATTGTCCCAAACTCTCTGTGGCAGGAAGCTGTCGGGGCCGGTGTCTTCAAGGGCGCTCCGGTCGACCTTGCGGACGGCTATATCCACTTTTCCACGGCGGAGCAGGCCAGGGAGACGGCCGCCAAGCATTTCGCCGGCCAGAGCGGTCTGCTTCTGGCTGCCTTTGAGACGGAGGCGTTTGGCGATGCGCTGGTCTGGGAGCCCTCCCGGGGCGGGGCCTTGTTCCCGCATCTTTATGGAACCTTCCGGCCGGACGAGGCGCTCTGGGTCAAGGATCTGCCCTTGTCGGAGACTGGGGGCCATGTCTTTCCGGAGATGACGGGATGAGCCTGCCTGCCTTGGACAAGATTGCCCTCAAGGGCCTGCATCTTCTGGACGCGGAACAGGCGCATCAGCTCACCATCCGCGCCCTGAAATCCGGCCTGATGAAACGGCGTCCCCAGCCCGCCGACCCGCGTCTGAAGGTGCGTCTCTGGGACCTTGCGTTTGACAATCCGCTGGGAATGGCGGCCGGGTTCGACAAGAATGCGGAGGTGCCGGATGCGGTGCTGGCACTGGGGTTCGGCGCGGCAGAGGTCGGGTCGGTGACGCCCAGGCCGCAGCCGGGCAATCCGCGCCCGCGCGTCTTCCGGCTGCCGGAGGATCAGGGAGTGATCAACCGCTACGGGTTCAACAATGACGGCCATGCGGCCATGCGCCAGCGTCTGAGCGCACGGGGCCAGCGCCCCGGCATTGTCGGCATCAATGTCGGGGCCAACAAGGAGGCGACGGACCGGGTGGCGGATTACGTGGCCGGGATCCGGGAATTTGCGGCGCTGGCCTCCTATTTCACGGTGAATATCTCTTCTCCAAACACGCCGGGTCTCCGGGACCTTCAGGCCCGGTCCGCGCTGGCCGAACTGCTTCAGGCGGTTGTGGAGGAGCGGGATGGTTGCACGCAGGAGACCGGCCGCCGGGTGCCGGTGCTGTTGAAGATTGCGCCCGATGTCGCGGAAGAGGACCTGAAGGACATTGTCGAGGAAGTGCTGGAAAAGGGCGTTGACGGCCTGATCGTTTCCAATACGACCATCACACGGGACGGATTGAGCGGCCAGGGCCCGCACGGGGAGGCGGGGGGGCTGTCAGGCCGCCCGCTGTTCCGCAAATCGACCATTGCTCTGGCGAAGGTCCGCAAGCTGGCGGGGCCTGACCTGCCGCTGATCGGCGTTGGCGGTATCGACAGCGCGGAAACCGCCTGGACCAAGATCACGGCCGGTGCGGACCTGCTGCAGCTTTATTCGGCCCTTGTGTTCAAGGGGCCGGGGCTGGTCGGAGACATTCTGCGCGGGCTCTCCACCCGCCTGGACCGGCATGGCCTTGAGAGCCTGAGGGCCGCACGGGATGCCAATGTGGACGCCTGGGCGTCGGAGACCCTTTAGGACCGCTGCCAAGGTCTGGTCCTGCCGGGTCAGGCCGGTGCAAAAGTCCTGTCGGCTTGACGCCGGCAGGCGGCCAGCAAGGTGATCCCGCGCAGGCCCAGAAAGAGATTGAGCGCCAGCCACAAGCCATGCGTGCCCAGGAAGGGTGACAGCATATAATAGGCGCCCACATAGGCGGCGAGGGACAAGAGCATCATGTTGCGCATGGTGGCGGACCAGGTGGCGCCAATGTAGATCCCGTCCATCTGAAAGGCGAGCACACCAAGGACCGGGGCGATCACCGCCCAGGGCAGGTAGGTCCTGCCGATCTCCCGCACCTCTGGCGAGGTGGTCATGAAGTCGATAATGGCCGTGCCGAACGCGAAATAGAACAAGGTGAGGCCGCCCGCCAGCGCAAAGCTCCACAAGGCGGTCAGCTTCACGGTCCGCTCAAAGGCGGGACGGTATCTGGCCCCGACCGCCCGCCCGGCCAGTTGTTCGGCCGCTGTGGCCAGACCGTCCAGAAAATAGCCTGACACCATGATGAATTTTTCAAGCACTGCATTGGCCGCGAGCACGGCATCGCCCTGATCTGCCGATCGGGCGATGAAAAACGCGTAGGCATATAAGAGCGCGAAAGAGCGGATCATGATGTCCCGGTTCAGCGCCAGCATGCGCCCGAGCAGCCGGCGGTCGAAAATGACCGAGGCCGGAGGCCAGCCCCCCCGCTTGACGCTTGTCAGGACCAGGCCAAGACCGAAAAGGGTGGTGGCCAGCTCGCTGGCCACAGTGGCCAGAGCCACCCCTTCCACGCTCCAGCCAAGCCCCAGCACGAACCAGAGGCTGAGAAGAATGTTCAGCCCGTTGAGTAAGATCTGCAGCATCAGGCCCGTACCGGCCCGGCCTAGCCCGATGAACCAGCCCAACATGGCGTAATTGGCCAGAAGCAGGGGGGAGCTCAGAACCCGAATGTCGAAATAGCGGGCGGTAGCCGCCTGCACCTCGGTGCTGCCACCCAGAAACCACTGGCCCATTTCCCGAAGCGGCACGTGGCAGGCAATCACCAGCAGCCCGCCGGTTACGGCGATCACCAGGGCGCGGAGCAAGGTGGCCTTGATTTCTGCATCATTGCGTCCGCCCACGGCCTGTGCGGTCAGACCGGTGGTGCCGGAGCGCAGAAAGCTGAACGTGGTGAAAACCAGATCGAAGATGATCCCGCCAAGGGCAATCCCGCCCAGCAGGGCCGCATCCCCAAGGCGGCCGATCACGGCCATGTCGACGATCCCCAGGATCGGCGTCGACAGATAGCCGGCCGTCATCGGGATGGCGATGGCCAGGACAGAACGGTGCGTAACCGAAAAGCGCAGATGGTCCGGTGTCCCGGCAGGGGGGGAGTGGGTCATGGAATGCTCATGTCTGAAGACTCCCTTCATGTCTGGCCCATGGCTGTTCGTCAATCGAATTCCGTGCCGCGTCTTTGAACCGCAAGGGCGTGGGAGGCCGTACCGGCTGGCAAGACACTCTGGAAGGCCCGCACCGCCGCGCTATAGTCGGACCTATGACCGTGCCGATCGTTCACCATCCGGCCTATTGCGCCGACCTGCCAGCCAATCACCGGTTTCCGATGGACAAGTTCCGTGCCGTGGCGGAGCAGATCCGCCAGGAGGGACTGCTAGACGGCGGCGCGTTTTACCGGCCGCGGGCGGCTCCGTTCGAGTGGGTCGCGCTGGCCCATGATCCTGTCTATGTCGATCAGGTGTTCAATGGCCGGGTGCCGGACAAGATTGCGCGGGAAATCGGCTTCCCGATGCGGCCTGACATTGCCCTGCGCGCACGCTGCGCGACGGGGGGCACGGTGCTGGCCGGCTATCTCGCCCTGGAGCATGGCCTTGCCTGCAACACCGCCGGGGGAAGCCACCATGCCCGGCGCAGCCATGGCGCCGGGTTCTGCGTCTTCAATGATGTTGCCGTGGCCCTGAAGGTGCTGCAGGCTGATGGCGCCATTCGCAAAGCCCTGGTCATTGACCTGGATGTGCACCAGGGCGACGGCACGGCGGACATCTTTCAAGGGGATGCCAGCATCTTCACTTTCTCCATGCATGCCCAGAAGAACTATCCGGTGCGCAAGGTGCCCTCCCATCTGGATGTGGGGTTGCCGGACGGAACTGGAGACGAGGCCTATCTGGCCCGGCTTGAAACCCTGCTGCCAGAGCTTTTGGTGCGGAAGGCCTGGGACATCGTGTTTTTCAATGCGGGTGTTGACCCTTACGAGCATGACCGGCTTGGCCGCCTGTCGCTGAGCCGGGCCGGTCTGCGGAAACGGGATCTTTATGTGATCACGGCCGTACGGCAGGCTGGTCTCCCGCTCGCCTGTGTTCTGGGCGGGGGCTATTCGACGGATATTGATGAACTGGCCGACCGCCACACGACCCTTCACCGCAGCGCTCGCGAGGTTGCGTCTGGCCGTGTGGCGCCCGGACCTCAAGACGGGGAAGCAGGGCGCGGCGCCCGACGCTCCGCAGCTAGGCGGTCACTGTGACGGCTGGCTGAAGACGGGCGGGAGAGACGGCCGAAGCCATACCGCTGAAGGCACCGGTGCTGGCCGGGGTGGCGGACACCGTTTGAGAGGTGATACCAATCGCAATTGAAGATGCCCTATTTGACCGCGCTTGGAGGGGCCTCGGACGTTGTCGCACGTCTGGCCCGATACCCCGTTTCGACCTGCGACGCACTCCTGGCCGAAGACCCTCCAAGCGCGGTCAAATAGGGCATCTTCAAAAGCTCTGTGAATAGTAGCTTAAAAAGGCGGGGTTTCAGCGGCCACGGCCCATGGCCATCAACCGGGTAACCAGCCAGATGGGGATCACCACAATAGCCCCTATTACCAGATAATTGCCAAGCCGCCCGAGGGCCTGAAAGCCCATGTTCCAGAGCCGTTCAACAAAATCGACGGCCATATGCACCAGATCAATGGGGTCCAGATTGAGCGCGGACAGGACAATTCCGACAACAAAGGACAGAAACACGAGCCGCAGGATCACCTGGGCGGGTGATCCGCCGAGAAAGCGGCTCAGGCTGTTGTCGGACATGGGGATCTCCTTGAAACAGGGCGTCATCGAATCGTTTGAGCAATAGGTAGGCGCAAATGATGGCAAATACAACGAGGTCCCAAACGCTCGGTGATTGTCATTTGAAATCAAAGCCTTGTTATTTCTATCTATACGCGCGCAGAGGTGTCGTGAAAAGCCAATTACTTGGGCTCTCATGCCAAAGACAGGTCGGTTGCATTGGCGTATCAGAAGTTTCAGGCATGCGAAACTTATCGTCAGGCAGGACGCCCACTCCAGCTTCCGGTAAGCCGGCCTTTGCTGCAGTGAAAGACAGGAATTGGACCGGCACCACCCGGGACCTTTCAGGAAAAGATCACACTGCGGGTTTGGTCCCGGGCGAACAGCAGCCTTCTCTCGTTTTGGGGGGGCAGTCCGGAAACGTTTGAAGCCCCGATTGACTCCGTTGGCTTCAAGCGGACCAGAGATAAAATCTCAGGCGCGGAGGGAGTGCAGCCCGTAACTGCCTCCGTGCCGGAATTCCAGGCAATGGATCTCTTAAACTCACATGGCAATGCGCTATTTTGGTCCGGCAGAGACCTTGCGGCCCTGAGGTTTTTCCAGGCCTCCGGTTGAGGCTGTGTGTTTTGCCAGCCGCGCAGCAGGAGTTTTTTTCTTACGCTGCGGCGGCGAGGCTGGGCCGGCAGGCGGTGGGCCTTCGCGTACCTTGCGCGGCGACATGCCGAACCAGGACTTCACCGCTCTGGAGAACGTGCTCAATTCGGAAAAGCCGACCAGATAGGCAATCTCCTTCATCGGCAGATCCGTGCTGCGCAAATAGCGTTCTGCTGCAGCCCGGCGGATTTCCTCGCTGAGCTTGCGGAAGCTGGTGCCCTCCTTTTCAAGCAGCCTTTGAACAGCGCGCTGGGACATGCCGAGCTTGGCGGCGATCTGCGGCAGTGTGGAGGCTCCTTGGGAGAGATTGGACGCCAACTCGTTCGCGATCCGGGTGAGAGGCGCTTCAAACTGGCCGAACCGGTCCAGTTCGTCCGTCGCCGATTTCAGAATGATCTCGTAGAGATGGGAATCACTTTGGGACAGGGGCCGGGACAAGAGCGAGCGCGGAATGAAGATGCGGTTATGGGGCGCATTAAAGGTAAGGCGGCCCTGATACTTCTTCTGGAACCCGGATGTATTCACGGGCGGCGGCGCGGCCAGATCGATCAGAAGCGGGGGAGCGGACATGTTGAGGGCCCGTTCCAGCTGCTGCGTGGCCCAGCCAACCCGGGCAAATATACATTGCCGCCATTCTCCCCGTCCTTCCAGAATAGGCCAGCCGACATAACCGCCGGTCTCGTCTTCTTCAAACACCATGCGATAGGCGTTGGTCCGGATGGGACTGAACTTGGCCCAGGCCATGCAGGCATCGCGGATGGTCGGAGCACAGGAAAACAGGTAGTCGAAAATCGAAAAGCAGCCGATATCCAGATTGTTGAACAGGTCGAACATGATGGCATCGTCGCCAAGAGCGCTGGCCACATGTTCAAACACCCCGTGCCAGGCGGTAATCGGAACGACCCCTTGAGGGTCTTCGATGCTGGCAAGGTCAAAATTATAGTCTTTGGCCATTTGCGGCCAGTTCAGATCTTTGTCTGAATTTATGTCCCGTAAGACCCGGAACACATCTGCGCGTGCCCATTCGCCTTTCAGCGGCATATTTTTCTCCGGCCACCCGTGCACAATCGTTTTTCAAACTGTGCATGACATATCTTCCGGGATCAAGCCGTCCGCGCAGTCATTTTCTTTAAAATAACGTAGCGTAAATATCACCCCCCCCATGATGGGAGGTGATGCTGTTTCTGCGTCAGGCAGCGGTTTTTTCGCCCATTTCAGCTTTGGGCGGAAATTTCCCGTAAAAAGTCTCGTTTTTCTTGGCCATTTCGCGCAAAAGCCGGTTCGGCTTGAAACGCGGCCCCCATTTACGAGTGAATTTCCGGCAGATCTCAACAAAGGCGGCCGTGCCCATCGTGTCGATATAGCTGAGCGTGCCGCCCGAATAGGGGGCAAAGCCAAAGCCGAGAATGGACCCCACATCGGCCTCGCGCACATCTGTCAGGCATTTCTCCTCAAAGATCCGCGCGGTTTCCAAAGCCTGCATCACCAGAAGACGCTGCTTGAGCTCTTCGATGTTGAAGCTTTCGGCCGGTTTCGGCTGGCCGGTGACCTCGGCAATGCCCGGCCACAGGCTCTTGTCCTTGCCTTTGTAGTCGTAAAAGCCCTTGCCGTTCTTTCGGCCGAACCGTTCCCGCTTGACCACCATGTCTTCCAGAATGTTGTCGAGCGGGCCTTCCACATATTTGACACCGAGATCCTTACGGGTGGCCGAGACGATCTTCCACGCCAGGTCCAGCGCCACTTCGTCCCCGAGCGAGAGCGGGCCCACGGGCATACCGGCCATCTTGCCCGCATTTTCAATCATGGCCGCCGGAACGCCATCCGCCAGCATCATCAGGCCCTCGCGGATATAGGTCATAACCACGCGGGAGGTGTAGAAGCCGCGGCTGTCATTGACCACAATCGGCGTTTTCTTGATGGCCTTGATATAGTCGAGCGCCAGGGCCAAAGCCCGGTCCGAGGTGCGTTTGCCCAGGATCACTTCCACCAGCATCATCTTGTCGACCGGCGAGAAGAAATGGATGCCGATGAAGTTTTTCGGCCGCTTGGAGGCCTGGGCGAGGGAGGTGATCGGCAAGGTGGATGTGTTGGAGGCGAAAATGGCGCGGGACTTCATCACCGCTTCGGCTTTCTCCGTCACGGTCTTCTTGATGTCCCGGTCCTCAAAGACCGCCTCAATCACCAGATCGCACTCGGCCAGCGCTTCATAGTCGACCGTGGCAGTGATGCGCGAAAGCAGCTTGTCCTTCTGGTCTTCGGTGGCCCGGCCGCGTTTGACCGCCTTGCTGATCAGCTCCCCGGAATGGGCCTTGCCCTTGTCGGCGGCGTCCTGGTCCCGGTCGATCAGCACCACATCAATGCCCGCATTGGCCGTGACATAGGCGATGCCGGCGCCCATGAAGCCAGCGCCAAGAATACCGACTTTCTTGATCTTGTTTGGCCGCTGGTCCACCGGGCGGCGGGCCAGCTTGTTCAGTTCCTGCATGGACACGAACAGCGAGCGGATCATGCTGGCCGCTTCCGGTGTCTGCAGCACCTTGGCGAAATAGCGGCTCTCTACCTGCAGGGCCAGATCCATAGGCAGTTGCAGGCCTTCGACCACCGCATGCAGCAGATAGCGTGCACCGGGATAATTGTCGTGGGTTTCCCGCCGGTAGATCGCGTTGGCGGCGGGCCAGAACTGGAAGCCTGCCGGGGAATAGATCTTGCCGTTGGGCAGCTTGTAGCCCTTCTTGTCCCAGTCCTTGACCGGATCGATTCCGGCGGCGAGCAGCTTTTTTGCCGCTGCAACAAGCTTGCGGGGACCGGTGACCTCATCCACCAGCTTCATCTGTTTGGCCTGGGCCGCCCGCAGGGTGCGGCCCTGAAGCAGAAACTGCATGCCCTGCTGGCCATCGCTCATGCGCATGACCCGCTGAGTGCCGCCTGCACCGGGAAACAGACCGACCTTGACCTCCGGCAGGCCCATTTTCAGGCTGTCATCCACCACCCGCGCATGGCAGGCCAGGGCGAGCTCAGTGCCACCGCCCATACAGGTGCCGGAGAGGGCGGCCACAAAGGGTTTGCCGCAGGTTTCCAGCTTGCGGTAGATCAGCGTCAGCCTGCGCGAGCCTTCATAAAGCGCTTTGGCCGCGCCTTCAGGGTTGCTGGCCCGCTGGGCGTGAAAGCTTTTCAGGAGGCCTTCCATCATGGTCAGATCCGCCCCGCCGGAAAAGGCGGTCTTGCCGGAGGTGATGACAGCACCCCGGATCGCGCTCTCGCCAGCGACCTGATCAATGATCGCATCCAGCTCGTCCATGACGCTCATGTCGATCACGTTCATGGATTTTTCCGGCATGTCCCAGGTGATCAGGGCAAAGCCGTTGGCGTCGGTTTCGACGGTGAAATTTGTGTAGCTCATGGGACCGTTTCCTCCGTTCAGACCCGCTCGATGACGGTTGCCGTGCCCATGCCTGCGCCAATGCACAAGGTGACCAGAGCCGTGTTCAGGTCCCGCCGTTCCAACTCGTCCAGAACCGTGCCGAGGATCATCGCCCCGGTTGCGCCCAGGGGATGGCCCATGGCAATCGCACCGCCATTCACGTTGACCTTGTCGGGATCGAGATCAAAGGCCTGCCGGTAGCGCAGAACAACGGAGGCAAAGGCCTCATTGATCTCGATGAGATCCAGATCCTTCATCTCCATCCTGGCGTTTTTCAGCAGCTTTTCCGTCACATCCACCGGTCCGGTCAGCATCAGGGCCGGTTCGGAGCCGATATTGGCAAAGGCCTTGATGCGGGCACGGGCCTTGAGGCCGCAAGAGCGCCCGGCGGTGCTGGAGCCGATCAGCACAGCCGCCGCTCCGTCTACAATGCCGGAGGAATTGCCCGCATGGTGCACGTGCTTGACGGTTTCCAGCTCCGGATGGGCCTGGATGCCAACCGCATCAAAGCCGCCCATTGCTCCCATCATCTCAAAGGACGGATTGAGCGCGGCCAGGGACTGCATGTCCGTGTCAGGGCGCATGTGCTCGTCGCGGTCCAGGATCGTGATGCCATTGATGTCCTTGACCGGAACCACCGACCCGGAAAACCGGCCTTCTTGCCAGGATTTCGCGGCGCGTTTCTGGCTTTCTACCGCATAACCATCGCAGTCGTCGCGGCTGAAACCATATTTGGTGGCAATCAGATCTGCCGAAACGCCCTGTGGCATGAAATAGGACGGGATGGCCACCTGCGGCTCGATCGGCCAGGCCCCGCCGGACGCGCCGATTCCGACCCGGCTCATGCTTTCCACCCCTCCGGCCACCACCAGCTTGTGCTGGCCGGACATCACCTGGGCAGATGCCGTGTTGACCGCATCAAGGCCGGAAGCGCAGAACCGGTTGATCTGCATGCCTGGAACGGACGTGTCGTAGCCGGCGGCAAAGACAGCCGCTCGGGCAATGTCACCGCCCGCTTCCCCGACCGGATCCACACAGCCGAGCACCACATCATCAACCCTGGCGGTCTCGAGACCGTTGCGGTCACGGATCGCTTCCAGCGCCGTTGCCGCCAGCCGGACCGACGGCACCTCGTGCAAGGCGCCGTCCTTCTTGCCGCGGCCGCGCGGTGTTCGCACGTGATCGTAGATATAGGCTTCGGCCATCTGGTCCTCCTCCGGACGGGTTGATTGCTTTCAGAGATGCTCTAGCTTTTTTCCGGCAGCGGATGGCCGGGCATCAGGTCGTAGGGATGTTTCCAGCCGGGCAGGGCCTGAATGCGGTCCAGCCAGGCCAGCACATTTGGATAAGGCGCAAAGTCGGTGCCGATCTCGTCGCGCATAAAGAGATAGCCGCACAGGGAAAAGTCAGCCGTTGTCGGAGCTGTGCCAACCGCAAAGTCCTTGTTCGCAAAATGCTTTTCCAAGATGGAAAGCGCCCCCAGCAGCCGGCCTTCGAGAAAGCGGGTCACCTCCGTTTCGCCCGTCTTGGAAAATTGGCGCAGGAACCGCAAGGGCCCGGCCAGTCCGGAGACTTTCTGGTTGTCGAAAATCACCCAGCGCAGGATCTCGCGGCGCTCTTCCTCGGTGTTCCAGCCGAATTTGCCGAACTGGTCAACAAGATAGTCAAGGATCACGCCGGACTGGGTGAGCCGCAGCGTTCCGGTGTCAAGAACCGGCACCTCACCCATTTCGTTCACCGTCTCGCGAAACGCAGCTGAGCGGGTTTCACCGCCGAAAAAATCCACCCATTTGGGCTCCCAGTCGGCGCCGCACAGCTCGAGCATCAGCGCCACCTTGTAGGAATGGCCGGATTGCGCCATGCAGTGAAGAATATAGTCAGCCATGTGTTTGCAAAACTCCTTGGCAAAATAATCAGGGCCGGAAGCCTATATCGGATGACCGGGGATTGCTTGGGAAAATCCCGGCCAGCTGCAGTCTGGCCTGATCCGTCAGAAAGCCTCGGCGTTCAAGGACATGAGGGTTCCGGATCCGGCAGAGATCCGGGCGAGATGGGCGCCGGTTTCCGGCATGGTGCGCTCCATGAAAAAGAGGCCGAAAGCAAGCTTCTGCTCCAGCCAGTCCGTCTTGTCACCGGCGCCGTCTGCCAGTTGCCGGCGGATGGTCTGAGCCATGCGGGCCCACATGTAGCCAAGGGCGGTGAGCCCGAACAGGTGCATATAATCGGCGGACCCTGCCCCGGCATTATCCGGGTTTTTCAGGGCATTGTTCATGAACCACATGGTGGCGGCCTGAAGGTCATCGACTGCCTTCTTCAAAGGCGTGGTGAATGCCGAAAGGGTGTCATCCTCCTTGGTTTCCTTCAGGAAGGTGTTGACCTCGTTAAAGAAGCTCATCACGGCCCGGCCGCCATCGGCCGGCAGTTTGCGCCCGACAAGATCAAGCGCCTGGATGCCATTTGCGCCTTCATAGATCATCGCGATCCGCGCATCGCGCACGAACTGCTCCATGCCCCATTCGCTGATATAGCCATGACCTCCGAGCATCTGCTGGGCATTGACCGTGTTGGCAAAGCCGGTATCGGTCAGAACCCCTTTGAGAACGGGAGTCATCAGGCCCATCATGTCAGCGGAAAACTGTTTTTGTGTCTCGTCCTGCGAGCGGTGGGAGACATCGCCATGCAAAGCGGTCCAGATTACCAGAGCGCGGGCCGCCTCGTTAAAGGCGCGGATCGACATCAGTGTGCGGCGCACATCCGGATGCACAAGGATCGGGTCCGCCGGTTTGTCCGGTGCCTTTGGGCCGCTCAACGCGCGACCCTGCAGGCGGTCTTTGGCATAGGCTGCCGCGTTCTGATAAGCGACTTCCGACTGGGCCAGCCCCTGTACAGCCACGCCCAGACGGGCCTCGTTCATCATCGTGAACATGGCCCTAAGGCCCTTGTTTTCCTCGCCGACGAGCCAGCCTGTCGCGTCGTCGTAGTTCATGACGCAGGTGGCGTTGCCGTGGATGCCCATCTTGTGTTCGATCGAGCCGCAGGACACGCCGTTGCCGCGTCCGCTGGTGCCGTCTTCCAGGATCTGGTTGCGCGGTACGACGAAAAGCGAAATGCCCTTGGTGCCTTCCGGCGCGCCGTCTATGCGGGCCAGAACCAGGTGTATGATGTTGTCCGCCATGTCATGCTCGCCGGCAGAAATGAAGATCTTCGTGCCGCTAATCTTGTAGCTGCCGTCCTGCTGGGGCACGGCCTTGGTCCGGATCAGGCCGAGATCGGTGCCGCAATGGGGCTCCGTCAGGTTCATGGTGCCGGTCCAGGTGCCTGCGATCATGTTCGGCAGATAGGTCTGTTTCTGCTCTTTTGTGCCATGCAGGGTGAGGGCGGCCACCGCCCCGGCGGTCAGGCCGGGATACATGGCAAAGGCCATGTTGGCCGAAGAGGCATATTCGTTGAAAATCGTTGCCAGCGTGTGGGGCAGGCCCTGGCCGCCATATGCCGGGTCAGCGGCAAGCGTACCCCAGCCACTTTCGCAAAAGGCCTTGTAGGCGTCCTGAAAGCCTTTGGGCGGGGTGACGGTGCCGTCCTCCGAGCGGGTGCAGCCTTCCCGGTCACCGCTCTGGTTCAGCGGCTGAAGGACATCTTCTGTGAACTTGCCGCTTTCACGCAGGATTGCTTCCACCAGATCCAGCGGTGCCTCTGAGAAGCCGGGCAGATTGGAATAGCGGTCATATGCGAACACGTCCTTCAGCAGGAACAGCGTGTCTTCGACAGGCGCGGCGTAGCTTGGCATGAAAACCTCCCAGTTTTTCGGCCAGTCTTTCGTCCAGGTATTTCGTCCAGGTCTTTCGTCCCGCCCTTCCATCTGTCCCGCCGTTCCGGCGGATGCCACGAGCCGATAAGACAGAAGAGGGCTTACGTTTGCGTAAACGTCATCTTGGCTCTGATATACGCATGTATATGGCGTCCGGCAAGTAGTGTCCTTAGGGAAGGATTGGCAAAAAAAGCGTCCAAAACAAGCCGACTGGCAAGATTTTTGAGGATCGCACCACCAGATCTGTGAAAAGCACACGGATTCTGAACGGTTTTCGCGGGCGCACGCAAGTGACCGGATAGGTTGCCGGGGCAGCAAAACAAAACCGCCGGCAGCAGGGCTCTGGCGGTCCTGGCAAAGGAGAAGGTAGAAAAAGGCCTCAGCCTTCTTCTGATTCCTTGTGTTTCAACATGCCGGATACAATCTCGACCGTGCGCGAGAGTTCTTCAATGGCCTGCTCAATATCCTTGCGCTGCTCTTCGAGCACGGAAATCTGCTCATTGAACCTTGAGAGCGCGACGCGCAGCTGGGTGACCTGGCCATCGCGCAGGTCGTAGAGATCCAGCATGTCGCGGATCTCCGACAGGGAAAACCCGACCCGTTTTCCCATCAGTACGAGTTTCAGCCGGGCCCGGTCACGCCGGTTATAGACCCGGTTCATGCCGTCCCTTTTGGGATTCAACAAGCCCTTGTCTTCATAAAAGCGCAAGGTGCGCAAGGTGCAGTCAAATTCCTTGGCCAGATCGCCAATTGTGAACTGGGTCTTCTTGGTCCCGTCATCGGATGCGGAGACTACATCCGCCAGGTCGCTTTCATTGAGGATGGACAGCGCTTCGCTCATGGCTTTGCTTCTCGATCTTCCGCCGTTCTCCGGCGCCTTGTTTGTGGTGTTCAGTCTCAGGGCCGGCCCGCGCAGGTCTCAGGTCCGGTGTGTCCCGGACCTCCCGCTTCCGCTTGCGTGAGCCATATGGCCGCTTGGGCCTGTTTAGCTTACGTTTGCGTAAAGGTCTAGAGGCGCGGGCAGCAAGTGCCGGAAGGGTTAATGGGGTCGGCAGTGATTCGGCGCCATTTGGAGATATGAACAGGCCAGAGCAGTTGAAACAGACCATGTTTCGCACTTAGCAATGCTGATTAACGCCCTGTTTACCCTAAGTCGACAAAGTCATAACGAACGCTGCGCCTCAACCGTTCTTTGTCGGAATATGGATGCAGCCCGCTAAATCAGCGGTCTGAATGACCGTCAGTCCAGGGTCTAGATATGCCGGCTTGGAAGAAAAACGAGGCAGGACGCCGCGGCCGTGATGCGTATGAAGGCGATGAGTTTTATGAACCGGCAGGCAGGGAACCGGCGCAAAACCGCATCGAACGTCTGACACGCACGGCGACAGCCCTTGGTCATGGCTATGACACAGGCCCGCGCCGGGGCCCGGACGAGGACCTGGATGCGGTGGCCGATGAGCTGGACAGATTGCTGTCGGAGCGGGGCGGAGCGGGGCAAGGCCGCGCGCAGGCGCGTACCCAAAGGCGTCCGGCACAGCACCGCTCGGCTCCCCCAGTGTCCGGCATGGAAGATGTTCTGGGCGCGCTGGACCGGCTCGACCAGCAGGTCGAGGGACTGGCAACTTCTGCAGTAATTGCGGAAGAAGACAACGCTCAGGCTCACCGTGCCCACCCGCAATCCGGACGCTATGCCATGGACAGCCTGCGCGAGGGCCGACGTGGTGATCCCTATGACCAGCGCCTCATGGGCGGACACGGGATGCTGGATGCTGAAGAGGCTTATCGGCACGATCAAGAAGCAGCCCGTGACCGGTCTTCCCAGGTGTATCCGGAGGCATCCCTTCATATTTACAAGGATCTCGGCCGCCGTATCGATGCGCTGCGGGTGCCTCAGGAAAAAGCCCTCAATCAGGTGCGCGAAGAACTGGGGTCTCTGCGGGATGCGCTTGGTGGAATCTCTCGGGGCACCAGCGAGACGGTCGGCCGCCAGAATGCAGAGCTCAGGCGCCTTGCGGACATGGTGGAGCGGTTGCGGGCGGACAAGCGCAGCGACCAGTTTGCAACGGAGATCCGCAAGGAAGTTGCCGAGCTGAAGACCATGGTCGGACGCACCAATGTGGAAGGGGCTCTGCAGACCCTGGAGCATGGTTATGCGCATATCCTGCAGCGGCTGGACGAGCTGTCCCGGGCTTCCGTCGATCCCCGTGTCATGCGCGGTGTCACCGCACGTCTGAACGAAATTGAAGATGCCTTTGCCGCCTTGCCCCGCTCTGAGCACATGATGGTGCTGGAAGATCGGGTGGTGAGCATTGCTGAACGCCTGGAAGAGTTGCTGCAGCTCAAGGGCCAGGACGAGATTGAGCCGTTGCGCGCTGAACTGCGCGAAGTGCGCGGCTATGTGGAGCGGATCGACGTTCAGGGCCTTGTGGAAGGCATTGACGACCGCATGAAATTCGTCTCCAGCCGCCTGGACGATCTTGAAATTCTTGCGCGCGAGCAGCGCGGGCTGGATACCCGCCTGTCCGCAATGGAACAGCGCATGCCTGAGCCGGAGACCATTGCCCGGCTGCAGGGGCGCCTGGAAGACATTGCCGGCATGATGGCTGATGACCGTGCGTCCGCAGGCGCCACGGATCACCTGTCCCAGATGGATCAGCGTCTCGACGAGATTGTCGACCGGCTGGTGCGCATGGAACAGACCGCGCCGTTGCCCTCTGCCGAAACGGGGGCTTTCGAAGCCCTGGAAAAGCGCCTGGAGACGATTTCCGGCAAGATCGACAGCATCGAAAGGAAGGCCTCCCGGCCGGCGCCGGTGCTGGATGAGGCGGCCATCAAGGCCGCGGCCGGTCCGGAAAGCACGTTCTTGACCCAGTTGCAGGACAGGCTGAATGACCTGTCTGACCGGTTGGAGGCGCCAACGGACACGGTTACCTCGGCAGATCTTGAAAGACTGCGCACGGAAATCGGCTCGATGCGGGAAAGCGTTCATGCGCCAGTCTCGACCGCAGGGCTTGAACAGCGGATTTCAGATCTGGCCCAGCTGGTCTCGCAAGGCGGGGACGCGGGCGACGATGACCGGTTTGAGGAACTGGGCGCCAAGGTCTCCGAACTGGCAGCCCAACTGGAAAACAATGTTCCGGCCGCACCGGACCTGAACGGGGTCACGTCCTTCCTGGAACGCATCGAGCAGGGGCTTGAGCAGACCCGCAGTGATGTGAGCGAAGTGGCGCGCAAGGCAGCCTTCGACGCGGTAGCCCATGCTCCCAGGCCCAATTTCTCCCAGTATGATGATGCGATTTCTTCTCTCCAGGGAGATTTGAAACGGTTGTTGGATGCGGCAGAAGGCAGTGAGGAACGCACCCGCAACACATTTGACAGTGTTAAGTCGGTTCTCGGGTCCCTGACCGAGCGTCTAGACACGCTGGAGCGGGCCGATTTCAAACCACCCATGTCAGCCCCTGCCGAAGCGGCCCCGGTTGAAGCGGCGTCTTTCCTGGCTGCAGACCCGTTGCCGGCCTATACCCCGGCCAAGGCGCAGGTGGAAACTCGGCAGGAGCGCTCCGGTCAGCAGCTGGAGACCGGTCCTGGGCTGTCTGCCCAACGCTCCCGTGACCGCAAGGCCGACTTCATCGCTGCGGCCCGCCGGGCGGCCCAGGCGGCCTCCGCGGAAGCGGCGAAGCTTGAAGATGCCCATACACCGTCTGCAGAGGGTGCCGATGAAGAGCGCGGCAAGGCCCGGGTTGGCTGGCTGAGATCCGTGCTAAAGCGTGACAAGGCTGAGCCGGCCCCCGAAGAGGCGGCGTCCGGACCTGAATCTGACCTTACACAAGACGAGCTTTACCTTGGCCAGGAGCATATGGCCGGGAGCAGCTTTGGCGCAGAAGAGCCTGCGGTTCTGGCCGGGGACCGGCCAGCACCGGAACCGGCCCAGGCCGGTGGCAACCGGCGCCGTGCGATCCTGCTGGCAGCCGTGGCTGTCGTCCTCGCTCTGGGCACGTTGACAGCCTATAAATTTGTCTCCGGGCCGCCGGAAAACGGCGCAGACCTGGCTTCCGCGCCTCAGGAGGTTGCCCCTGTTGTTGCCCAGGCTCCCGCTGTTTCTGAGGCGCAGAGCAAAGATGTCGCAGCGGCTGCGGGCAAGAGCGCAGACCTTGAAAAGAGCACTGAAACAGCCCCGCCGGAAGCGGCGCCTGAGGCGGCTGCCAGCGGCGTCAAGGTGCCGGGTTCCGGAAAGACACTGGCTGACACAGGCAAGGCTTCGGCAGCTCCTGCCGCTGAGCCTGTGCAATCGGCTGCGGCGAATGCCTCTGCAACGCCAGAGCCGGATGTGGCTTTTGCACCGCCAAGCGGGGCAGCCGGCCATTTTGGGCACAAGCCCGCGGCACAGACGGGAAGCTTCACACCGGCAAAACAGACCGCCACAGCTCCGGCAGCGGCTGCCACGGCTCCGGCAGGGGCTGCCCCGGCTCCGGCTCCGGCTACTGCGGCTCCGGCTGCCTCCCAAGATGCTCTTGCGGGTCTGCCTCCGGCAGGCGTTGGCCCGATGGCGCTGCGCAGCGCGGCGGCCGAAGGCAATCCGGCTGCCGAATTCCTGGTCGGTGTGAAATACACCGAAGGCAAGGGCGTTCCGGCAGACCTGTCCAAAGCGGCGGTCTGGTATCAGAAAGCAGCCAACAAAGGTCTGCCGCCTGCCCAATACCGGCTTGCCAGCCTTTATGAAAAGGGCCGGGGGCTCGACAAGGACATTGCCAAAGCCAAGGCCTGGTACTCTCTGGCTGCTCAGGCAGGCAATGCCAAGGCCATGCACAATCTGGCCGTGCTTTATGCCGAAGGTGCCGGCGGCGATCCGGACTACGCCAAAGCGGCCATGTGGTTCGAGGCGGCTGCAAATTATGGCGTCAAGGACAGCCTGTTCAATCTCGGCATCTTGTACGCCGGGGGCATCGGGGTCGAAAAGGATCTTGTGGCCAGCTACAAATGGTTCGCCATTGCTGCTGACAAGGGCGATCCGGAAGCGGCCAAGCGCCGGGATGACGTCGCCAACATGATGGATCAGGAAGGCCTTGCCAATGCCCGTCTGGCGGTGGAAAGCTTTACGTTGAAGACGCCAAGCCCGGCGGCCAACAAGGTGACGCTGGAAGAAGCCTGGACCGGTCAGACCGCATTGCCTGCCAAAAGCGCCTCGCTGACACCGGCTGACAACAGCGCAATGATTCGCGAAGCCCAGGACAAGCTCAATTATCTCGGTTTTGACACAGGATCACCGGATGGCCAGATGGGGCCGCGCACCCGCAGCGCAATCCGCGCCTTCCAGCGCAGCATCGGCCTGCCGGAAACCGGTGACGTGGATGCCAAACTGCTGGACGAATTGAAGAGCCAGGCCATCTAAAGTTCCGGCAATGTGAAGAAAAATGTCCGCCAGACACAGAAGGCCCGGCCTGTCTGGTTGACACGCCGGGCAGCACGGGTTTTTAACCTGTTTGGCGTAAGTCTTGTAACAGTCCCGTCAGCAGTTTATCCGGCGTAACCCTGTGCAATTGTATCTTCCCATAGCCGAAATCCCGGTCAATATCTTTGTGATATTTGCCATGGGCGGCGCTGTGGGCTTCCTGTCCGGTCTGTTCGGCATTGGCGGCGGGTTCCTGCTGACACCGCTTCTGATCTTTTCCGGCATTCCCCCGGCGGTTTCGGTGGCGACCGTTACCACCCAGGTGGTTGCGTCTTCCGCCTCGGCGGTCATGACCTATTGGCGCCGGAAGGCCATTGATTTCAAGCTGGCCACTATTCTTCTTGTTGGCGGTGTTCTGGGCTCGCTGATCGGCGTCGTCCTGTTTCAGGTGCTGGAGTCCGTCGGCCAGCTCGATCTTGTGATTTCGCTCTCCTATGTCACGTTCCTGGGTGCCATTGGCGGCCTGATGCTGGTGGAATCGGTGCGCGCCATCCGGCGCCGCAAATCCGGCGCCCCACCTGCCGCCCGCAAACCCGGCCAGCACAACTGGATCCATGGCCTGCCGTTGAAAGTCCGTTTCCGCCAGTCGAAGCTCTATGTGAGCATCATTCCCGTTATCGGGCTGGGAGCGATCATCGGGTTTCTGGGCACGATCCTCGGCATAGGCGGTGGCTTCATGATGGTGCCTGCCCTGATTTATCTCCTCAGGGTTCCGACCAGCATTGTCATTGGAACCTCCCTGTTCCAGATCCTGTTCACCATGGCTGCTGCAACCATCTTCCACGCCATGGGCACCAAGACGGTCGACATTGTTCTGGCCATGACCTTGATGATCGGCGGCGTGATCGGGGCGCAATTCGGCGCCCGCATGGGACAGAACCTGCGCGGTGATCAGCTGCGCCTGCTGCTGGCTCTGCTGGTGCTTGCAGTCGGTCTGCGCTTCGCCGTGGATCTTCTGCTGGTGCCCGACGATCTTTATTCCATCGCCATTCGCAAGGGGGCCGGCGCATGATCCGTCTGGCTGCCCTTCTGGCATTTGCGGTGCCGCTTGCCGTGGCTTGTGCGGTTCCTGCCGGCGCCCAGGACGAGAAGCGCGCCGAGGATCTGGTGACTGCGCTCTCCTCCGATGTGGTTTCGATTCAGTCCAACTTCACCGGGACGGAAATCGTGGTCTTCGGGCAGGCCAGTGACATTGGCCGCTCGGCGAGCGAGCCGGAAGATTTCGAGCTGGCTATTATTGTGGAAGGGCCGCCGCAGGACATCACCACCCGGCGCAAGGGGCGGTTCCTGGGGGTCTGGGTCAACCGGGAATCTGAACGGTTCCAGAATGTTCCGTCTTTCTATGCTGTTGCCAGCACGGATGATGTGCACAAGATTGGCAGCAGACGGGTGCTGGAGGAATATGGCATCGGGCTCAACCACATCAATCTGGCCGTATCCGGTGCCTCCAATGTGCAACTGTCGGACCGGGACGATTTCCGCAAGGCGTTCGTCCGTCTGCGACAGGAGACGGGGCTCTATTCGGAGCGCGACGCTTCGATTGAGTTTCTGACGCGTACAATGTTCCGCACCACGATCCCGCTTCCGGCCAATATCCCGGTCGGGGACTACAAGGTCAAAAGCTTCCTGTTTCAAAAGGGCGAGATGGTCTCTCATACCGAGCAGACCCTGGCCGTGGCCAAGATCGGTTTTGAGCAGGTGACGTTTCAGCTCGCCCAGAACTTCCCGCTCATCTACGGGGTGGTTGCGGTGGTGCTGGCAATTTTCACCGGCTGGCTGGCAGGTCTGATCTTCAAAAAAGACTGACTCTACCCGTCTTCGGGCCGCATGTTTGCCCTTTGTGGCGTCTGCATCATATTCCGCTGGAGCCTGTGCGCCATCAAGCTATTCTGCCCTTACGATAGTTTTTGACATTGCGAGGGGTGGGCACATGACGGATGAGGATCTTTCCGGACAAAAGGCAGGTGGGGATGCAGACAAAGGTGGCTCGCTGGATGCCAGGGTGATCGATCTGGCCGTGCGCCTCGGGGTGCTGGGCCTGTTTGCCTATTTTTCCCTTCAGCTCGTCGCGCCTTTTTTCCTTTTTCTGCTTTGGGCCGTTGTGCTGACCGTAGCGCTTTACCCGGCTTATGACTGGCTCGGGAAAAAGCTCGGTGGACGCAAAGGGCTGGCTGCAACGGCCATCACGCTCATCTGCCTGGGCATCATCATTGGGCCTGTCGCCGTTCTGGTCGTCAGCCTGGCGGAGACCTTGCAGGGCTGGTTTCAGGTCTTGGCCGGTGACGGGCTGGCCGGGGAGGGGCTGGCGCTGCCGCAGCTGCCGGAGAAAATCGCCGCCTTGCCTCTTGTGGGCGGGCGTATTGCCGAGCTGTGGGAGCTTGCCGGCCGCAGTCTGGAGCTTTTTGCCACCAAGGTTGGGCCGATGCTGGTTCCGGCAGGCAGCCGGGCTCTGTCCCTACTGGCTTCGCTCAGCGGCAGTGTTCTGTTCTTTGTGGTGTCAATCGTGCTCGCTGGCTGTCTCTTTGTTCCGGGGCCGGGCCTTGCCAAGGGGGCCAAACGGTTTGCCGACCGGATCATCGCTCCGCGCGGGGCGGAATTCGTGGATCTGGCCGGGGCCACGATCCGCAACGTTTCGCGCGGGGTGATCGGTGTCGCGGTGATCCAGGGGCTGTTGACCGGCTTTGTGCTGATCGCATTTTCCGTGCCGCTGGCAGGGGCGCTCACCTTTGCCGCGCTGATCTTGTGCATTGTTCAGATCGGCCCGGCGCTGATCATCCTGCCGACAATTCTTTGGGCCTGGAGCGCCTGGGACATGATGCCCGCGCTGCTCTTCACCGTGCTCATGGTGCCCGTTATGCTGGTTGACAATGTTCTACGCCCGATCCTGATGTCCCGGGGACTGGATGTGCCCATGCTGATCATCCTGATCGGCGTCCTTGGCGGCACCCTTGCCCATGGACTTCTGGGCCTTTTTCTTGGCCCGGTCGTGCTCTCGGTCTTCTATGAACTGGTGATCGCCTGGGTGAAAGTGGGCGAAGAGGCGTGAGCATTCATCTGCCGGATTTCGTGCAGCCCGGTGTTTGTTCCCATACCCTAACCCTTTTCCAAAGGGGGAGGGGAAAGGGTGCATCCGGAAAGGCTAAGGGAATCCGGGTCCCCTTGGCAGTCCGGTCAAGTGCCAAAAGCTGATGTCCCGGACGCATTCACCTCTTCCTCAGGGAGAAGCCGAAGCGCAGCTTCGGGCAAGGGGCGGTTTTTTAAGGGCAGGCCAGTTCCCTCAGTCCGCGACCACCCGGCTGGCCGTGAAGGGGTAAAGCCGGTCATTGCCGAGCATGAAGACGGAAAATTGCCGCTGCCGGAAAATCATGGTGTAGGCCCGGTCGGTGACATTGAGCCCGCCGGTCAGGGCGCCGAAGGCGGGCAGCACGAGCCGGGAGCCGTCGGTCACGAAACAGGCGCGGCGGATCGACCGGCCGAAGCGGCGGATACGGGCGGCTGGGTGCAGATGGCCGCAGATCTCTCCCGCTGTTGTTTCAAGGCCGATCTTCTCGATTGGCTCATGGCGGAATTTCAGCGGGCCGATGGCAATTTCATCCACGGTCTGACCGCACAGGCGCACCGGTGCCACCGGATCATGGTTGCCCGTTACCCACACCCATTCCCGGCCGAGCTGCAGCGTGGTCAGCATGGCCCGGTAGGGGGCAGGCAGCCGGTCGGAGCCATCGGCGTCATGAAAGCTGTCGCCAAGGCAGATAACACAGGCCGGATCAAAGGCGTCGATCACACCGGCGAGCTTTTCCAGCGTTGCCCCGGTGTCATAGGGCGGCAGCATCACGCCGCGGCGGGCATAGCTGGAACCTTTTTCCAGATGAAGATCGGCCACAACCAGGAGGGATTCGTCCGGCCACCACAGCACGCCGCTGTCATGCAGACCAACCAGCTGGCCGTTGATCTGAATGTCGTGACACACAGGCGCGGCTGCAAATTTGCGCAAGTGAGATGTCAGAACACTCATTCCATGGCCTCCAGAACCAGTTCTTCCGCTGCGTCTTCCAAAAGGGTGTCCATCGCCTCGCCATAAACCGGTTCCTTCCCTATTTCCAGAAGGATAGGCACGGCAAGCGGAGATACACGCGAGAGGGCAGTATGAGTGATTCGGCCCTCAATGCGCGCAAGAAGTTCTCCCAAACGCGAGATATCCAAAAGTCCTTCAGCCGCATCATTCCAGGTGGCCTTGAGCAGGATATGGTCCGGCTCATGGGTGCGCAGGACATCATAGATCAGGTCGGAGGAGACCGTGACCTGACGGCCGGTCTTTTCCTGGCCCGGATGGCGCCGCTCAATCAGTCCTGCAATCACCGCACAGGTGCGGAACGTGCGTTTCATGAGACTGGACTCGGCCAGCCAGGCCTCCAGATCGTCGCCGAGAATGTCCTGCTCAAACAGCGTTTCGGGAGGTATCTTGCCCGAAGAAAACAGCAGCGACAGGTCCCCCAGGCCCCAGATCGACAGGGCATAGTCATTGGCGACAAAACCCATGGGCCGGGCTCCCAGGCGTTCCAGCCGTTTGGTCAGCAGCATGCCGAGGGTCTGATGGGCAAGCCGACCCTCAAAGGGATAGCAGACCATGTAGTGCTTGTTGGCGCGGGGAAAAGTTTCCACCAGAAGACCATCGCGGGCGGGCAGAACGGATTTGTCCTTTTGGAGGGACAGCCAGTCCCGGACCTGGTCCGGCAGGTGCTGCCAGCTGGAAGGTGTTGCCAGCATGGCGCGCACGCCTTCAGCCAGATAGGTCGATAAGGGAAACTTGCCACCCATATAGGACGGGATCATCGGGCTGTCGGATTTGGCGCGGGAAACATAAGCTTCGTTCTCCCGGATTGCCTCGAACCGCAGCACTTCTCCACCAAACAGGAACGTGTCGCCCGGTGCCATCTGCTCGATGAAATATTCCTCGATCTCCCCCAGAACCCGGCCACCCCGGCCAACCGGCGCCCGGCGGCCTTCCGCCTTTGACCGGATCAGCCGGACCTTGAGCATCGGCGCTTCCACGATGGTGCCCACATTCAGCCGGTACTGCTGGGCGATCCTGGGATGGGCAATGCGCCAGAGCCCGTCCTTGCCCTCGCGCAGCTTGGCATATTGGTCGTAGCTCTTCAGCGCATAGCCACCGGTCGCGACAAAGTCGACAACCTTTGCAAAGGTCTCCCGGTCCAGCGCCCGGTAGATCTCGCAGGACCGCAGCTCCTCATAGAGGGCGCCCAGATCCAGGGCGCCGGCACAGGCAAGGCCCAGAACATGCTGGGCCAAAACGTCCAGGGCCCCGGTGCGCAAGGGCGGCGTGTCCTGATCGCCCCGCTGCGAGGCCGCAAGCGCAGCCTGGCATTCCAGAACCTCAAACCGGTTGGAGGGCACTAGCACGGCCTTGGACGGTTCATCCATCCGGTGGTTGGCGCGCCCGATCCGCTGGGCCAGGCGGCTGGCCCCCTTTGGCGCTCCGATATTGATCACAAGGTCAATGTCGCCCCAGTCGATGCCCATATCGAGTGAGGACGTGGCAACCACCGCCCGCAGGCTGCCTGCGGCCATCGCCGCCTCCACCTTGCGCCGCTGGCCCACATCCAGCGAGCCATGATGCAGCGCGATGGGCAGAGTGTCCTCGTTGAGGCGCCAGAGTTCCTGAAACACCATTTCCGCCTGGCTTCGGGTGTTCACGAAAAGCAACGAGACCTTGTGCTGTCGGATTTGCCTGTAAATGTCGCCAATCGCATAGCGGGAGGAGTGGCCGGACCAGGGCAGCCGTTCGTCGGAGGCCAGAATGGAAATATCGGGCTGGGCCCCGCCGGAGACCTCCACCAGATCAGACAGGGCGCGGGCCCCAGAGCTGGGCTGGCCGACCAGATAGGCCCGCAGATCGTCCGGTCTGGCGACGGTTGCCGACAGGCCAATCGTTTGCAGGTCTGGGGAAAGGCGGCGCAGCCGCGCCAGCCCGAGCGCCAGAAGGTCCCCCCGCTTGGAGGTCACCAGCGCATGCAGTTCGTCCAGAATGACTGTCTTCAGCGAGGCAAACAGGGCTTCGCTGGCCGGATCGGACAAAAGCAGGGCGATTTGTTCCGGTGTCGTTAGCAGAATGTCCGGCGGGGTCCGTTTCTGGCGCTGGCGTTTGTGCGCCGGAGTGTCGCCCGTGCGGGTTTCCAGGCGGATGGGCAGGCCCATTTCCGCAACGGGGGCTTCCAGGTTGCGGGCAATGTCAACCGCAAGAGCCTTCAGGGGTGAGACATATAGCGTGTGCAGGCCGCCGGACCCGGCTGCGCCCGGGAGGCGTTTGCCCCGCCGCTCCAGATCCACCAGGCTGGGCAGAAAGCCGGCAAGGGTCTTGCCGGCCCCGGTGGGGGCGATCAGCAAAGTGGAGCGGCCCTGGTCCCGCTTGGCAATCAGCTCCAACTGGTGCGGCCGCGGCGACCAGCCCCGTGAGGCAAACCAGGAGTGAAACCGATTGGGGAGCAGCGGAGCGTCCATGATGCCCTATCTATTAGGTCACACAGATTTAAAAGGCGAGGGGGCGGGTTGAAAATGTTCCCTTTCTGTTCAAAGTCTCACTTGAAGGGATTAGCCAAATTGGATGTCTCAAGGCTGACAGGCACAGGGCGGATGCTGAAGATCAAACGTGATAATCCGTGCCCCGTTCAGCGGGCATGACAGGACCGGAAACCATGCGCGACCCTCTGACGGTTACGCCGGAAGGCCTTTATGTGCCTCAGGCCAGGGCCTATATCGATCCGGTCTGCCCGGTGGACCGGGCGATTATCACCCATGGCCATGCCGATCATGCGCGGGCCGGGCATGGGGCGGTGCTGGCGACGCGGCAGACCCTCGAGATCATGGCGATCCGCTATGGGGACACGTTCTGCGGGACGGCGCAGACGCTGGCCTATGGTGAGACGCTGCGTCTTGGGGAGGCCGTCGTTTCGCTCCATCCCGCCGGGCATGTCCTGGGCTCGGCACAGGTGTTGCTGCAGGTTGGCGGCCAGCGGGTGGTGGTCTCCGGCGACTACAAGCGGCAGGCCGACCCGACCTGCGCGCCGTTTGAACTTGTGCCCTGCGATACCTTCGTCACGGAGGCCACCTTTGGCCTGCCGGTGTTCCGTCATCCGCCTGCCGCTCAAGAAATCGCAAAATTGCTGGCCTCGCTCGATCTCTTTCCGGACCAGACCCATCTTGTGGGCGCCTATGCGCTGGGCAAGGCCCAGCGGGTTCTCGCGGAGCTGCGGGCCGCAGGTTATGACAAGACGGTCTACGTGCATGGCGCGCTGGAAAAACTCACCGCCTATTACCAGAGCCAGGGGATTGCTCTGGAGCCGCTGGAACCGGTGGGCCGCAGGGGCAAAGAGCTGCAGGGGCAGATTGTTCTGTGTCCACCCGGCCAGCTGGCTGACCGCTGGTCGCGCCGGTTCGCCGACCCGGTGACCGCCATGGCCTCCGGCTGGATGCGGGTCAGGGCCCGGGCCCGCCAGCGCGGCGCGGAGCTGCCGCTGATCCTGTCAGACCACGCCGATTGGGACGGCCTGTGCCGGACGGTCCTGGAAACGGGGGCAGAGCAGATCTGGGTGACGCATGGAGCAGAAGAGGCGCTGGTCTACTGGTGCGAAAACAATGGACGAAAGGCCCGCCCGCTCAATATGATAGGCTATGATGACGGCGAGGATGTCGAAACGGCACATGTGTTTTAGGTGTAACGTGTGGTGTGGCAGCTTTGCGGCGATGTGTTGTTTAAGTTTCTTTCCACCAGAGGTCCGGAAGCACTACGTCCGGCTTGGATGGGATGTTCTTCGCATCGAGGGGGTGGGGGAAAACAAGCTCTCTCAAATTGCCCGAGGCGGGCACTCTGTCTTTGCGCAGAAAGGTCACCTCCATGACCTTGGGAACGTAGATTCCGTTCCTTTCCACCAATCCTTTACAATTGTTCGGGTGGATGTGGACAACGGTGAAATCGCGCACAATCTTCTCGATCAGCGGCTTCAGGAGACGCAGCGCATAGCTTTCGAAAAGCATCTGCAAAGTGTGGAACTCGATGATCATCACCCTGAAACGCCTCAAGGTTTCACTGGATGTGTCGACCAGGACATCGTACTCGTAACCTTCGATATCCATCTGCAGCAAAAGATCGCAGTTAGAAATCTGCTTTTCCTTAGAAGAAACCCAGCTTTCTAGGCGGATGTAATCGCCTTCATCGCGGCTTCCTAAAAACTTTTTTTCAAAAGAAAAGAATTTGTTGAAGATCGGAGGATTTTCGATGCTGGCATCCGCCAGAAATGACCTGATGGAATACTTATTCGCCAGTTCTTCTTCGAAGCTCGATACTGTCGAGACCCCGGGTGAAAAGCAGTATCCGACTCCTTCCAGATCATCGGGTACGAGATATCCACCATCTCCTACTCCTCCGATTCGTACAAGATTAAGTGAAATTGGTCTTGGTTTAAGGAGTTCTATAAATTCTACAAGATCATCTCGTTCGCTAACTCTGGATCTTGGGCGCTTTTCTTCGTATAGGAACTTGGCGATAGTCTTGCGTAAGCCCATTTTTTTTCCTTGAACAAATATCGTCATCTCTTGTATCGTGAGGCGACCCGTTCATCAAATGATAAAACAATCCAGCGGCGGGATATCGAAGCGTAGCGCGTGCGTCTAGAGAAACGATGCTATCAAAGCTCCCTCACCGGCACGTAGCAGATAATATCTCTTCTGAGTATGTTTTTTCTTCCTGAACGCATTCTAGCCGCAGCTGCGAAGTATGCATCGTTGCGAATTAAATGGACGAAAGACCCGTTCGTTCAATATGATAGGCCATGACAACGGAGAGGATGGCGGCGGTGTGCTGACAGCTGAAGCTGAGGCATATTGTGCTGCGGGCTTTCATCCTGCAAGGAGGCAGTCATGGCGGGTGACGGTGATTTTGAACGGGCCGGAAATGGCCATGCCAACGGGGCGGGCGCTGGTGCAAACGGGGATGCGGAAGAGGCGATTGCGCAGCTCTTTGACGACTATCAGGCCGGTTTCAACGACTATGACATCGAGCGCATTTGCGATTGCTTCGCGCTGCCTGCGGTGATTTGGCAGCATGAAAAGGGCCATGTCTTTGCCGACGACGAGGAGCTGATCGAAAACATTGAAGCGCTGCTGAAAGCGCTGGAAAAGGAAGGGGTGGCCCATTCCGATTTCCAGGTGGTCTCAAGCCATGTCAGCGGTTCCGCCGCGCTGGTGACGCTCGAATGGTCCCAGGAAGATGCGGATGGCGAGGCGGTGTTTGAATTCACCTGCCATTATCAGCTGGTACAGGACGGCGCCGACTGGATGATTGCCTGCGTGATCAATGAGTAGCCGGTAGGTCGGATGCAACAATTGGAAAAGCCGGTTGCCTGGGGCAACCGGCTTTGTCTTATTTGGATTTCGAGGCCTTGCGTTCGGCGCGTGAGGGTTTGTTTTTCTTTGCGGCCTTCTTTTTCGGTTTCGCCGGTTTGGCGCCGTGCCGGGCCTTGGGCGCGCGGCCTGTCTCGTCGCCGTCGGCCGACGCGGCCCTGGGCTTGCGGGGCGGCTTGCCGCCATCCTCGGACCCACCGGACAGAGCTTTTATGTCCAAAGGCTCATAAGCGGGATGATGAGGCGCCTCCTCATTCTCGAACCGGCGGCGTTTGCGCGGCTTGCTGGTGTCCGCATCCCGGCGCGGGCCGCGCTTGGGCCGGTCCGGCCGCAGCGTGTCTTCCCGGCCCATGCTCTCATAATCGGGCGCATCGCCGCCGCGCGGGCGCCGTCTCTGGGATGGGCCGCGGTCTTTGCGGAAACCGTCTTCCTTGGGCGGGGCGGGTATCTTGCCGCCTCTGGCATCCAGAAGGGTGATGTCCACATTGTCCTCGCCGGTGCCGTCCCGCTTGACGACATCGGCAAAGCGCTCGCCGTGGCTGCCGGCAATTTCGAAATAGAGCTGGTTCTGGAAAATCTTGATCGCGCCGACTTCCTTTTTCGTCACATGGCCTGCACGGCAGATCATCGGCAGGATCCAGCGCGGCTCGGCGCGCTGGCGGTGGCCAAGTGAGAGCGAGAACCAGACACCGTCTTCAAACTTGCCGGTGATTTCCGCGTTACGGCCGCCTTTTGCTCCGGCATCGCGGCCTTTCAGGAAGCTGTCATTGAGTTCGGAAATCTCTTCCGGTGCGGGCATGCGTGACTGGCGCAGCTTCACAAAGGCTGCGGCCAGCTGTTCCGGGCTGTGCAGGGCCAGAAGCTCCAGGGCCAGCGCCCGGTCTTCTTCTTCCAGCTCAACGGACAGGGCCGGGTCGGCCAGCAACCGTTCCTTGTCCTTCGCGCGGATCGCCTCTGCGGTCGGGGCGCCAGTCCAAGTGGCCTTGATACCGGCAAAATGCAGCACCCGCTCTGCCTGGCGGCGGCGCGGGAAGGGCACCATGAGCACACAAGTGCCCTTGCGCCCGGCCCGGCCGGTGCGGCCAGAGCGGTGCAAAAGAGCGGCCTTGCCGGTCGGCAGATCCGCATGGATGACCAGATCCAGATTGGGCAAGTCAATCCCCCGGGCGGCGACATCGGTTGCAACACAAACCCGGGCGCGGCCGTCTTTCATGGCGGCCAGCGCGCTTGAGCGCTGTTCCTGGCTCAGTTCCCCGGACAGGGACACGATGGAAAAGCCCCGGTTGGCCAGACGCGAGGTCAGGCGGCTGACCGCCTCGCGGGTCGAGCAGAACACGATCGCCTTTTCCGCCTCATGCAGGCGCAGCACATTGATGATCGCGTTTTCCCGTTCGTTCGGGGCAACTGGATGGGCGACATAATCAATATCGCCATGTTGTTCGCGGGCATTGATGGTGGAAAGACGCACAGCATCTTTCTGAAACCGCTTGGCGAGTTCGGCAATCGGCCGGGGCACCGTCGCGGAGAACATCAAGGTGCGCCGCTGCTGGGGCGCTGCGTCCAGAATGAATTCCAGATCCTCGCGGAATCCCATGTCGAGCATTTCGTCGGCTTCATCCAGAACAACGGCTTTCAGGTCCGACAGGTCGAGGGCGCCGCGCTCGATATGGTCGCGCAACCGGCCGGGGGTGCCGACAACAATATGTGCGCCGCGCTCCAGCTGCCGGCGCTCCGTGCGCGGATCCATGCCGCCGACACAGGAGGCGGTGACGGCTCCGGCCTCTTCATAGAGCCAGGTGAGCTCTTCCTTGACCTGCAGGGCCAGTTCCCGTGTGGGCGCGATGGCAAGCGCGACCGGGGCTCCGGCGCGGCCGAGCGTGTCCTTTTCCCCAAGCAGGGTGGAGGCGAGGGCGAGGCCGAAGGCCACGGTCTTGCCGGAGCCGGTCTGGGCGGAAACAAGCAGGTCCGCATCGGCGGGGGCTTCGTTCAGTACGGATTCCTGAACAGGGGTGAGGCTGTCATAGCCCCGCTTCGCCAGCGCGGCCGACAGGGCCGGGGCGAGAGACGTCAAATCAGTCATAGAGATCTTTCAACTGCTCCGGATCATCTGCATGCCAATCAGCAGTCTACCGGATCGGCCCGGATTGGACCGGGCGAATATCAGCGCGGCTTATACAGACAAATGCCAGCGGCGTCCACACCTTCCAAAATATCCAAAAAACGAAGGATTGAAAGGAGTGGCAATGCGTTTTTTGGATACTTGGATAACAGTATTCGCAAAAACACCATAGGTATATTTATTTTGTGTACTCGCGCTATGGTTTAATGAGTTTGTTAACTTGCCTTTGCGTTATTTGAAGCGGTTGTAGCGAGGGGAGTATTCGATGTTGAAATCGATACGCATGCAGATTGCTCTTTTGGCAATCGTGCCGCTGCTGGCCTATGGGGTGGCCAGCCTGATTGCCCTGAATGAGGCTTATACGGAGAACAGCAAAGCTGCTGAAATCTATCCGATCGCGCTGGTGGCGGAAAAATCCGAAGCTGTCATTCACGAAATGCAAAAAGAGCGGGGCCGCACCGCCGTTCTGCTGGCCTCCGGTCATGCGGACAAGCCGAGGGGGCTTCTGGACAAACAGCGCTTGGCAACGGATAGGGCTCTTGCAGATCTGAACAAAACCGTTGCCGCATTTGATGTCAGCAACAAGAAACTGCTGAAGCGGGTGCAGACCACGGCTGCCGGGCTGGACGAGATCAGGGCCCACCGGGGCGGGATCGACGGGAAGACCCTGGACGGCAAGGCGAACCTGGCATTCTACTCCGGCAAGATCCGCAAGTTGATCTCTATTGTTCAGGCGGCCCAGAATGCCAGCGCGGACCCGGTCTATGCGGACAAGATCACGCCGTTCCTGCTGCTCACGGAAGCTGTGGAAGCAGGCGGCTTGGAACGGGCTATTGGCGGGCAGCTGTTCGCGATTGTCGCCAAGACCGGAGAGGTGCCCAATAACCGTTACTTGGCCTATTTTGACCGCCTGTCTGTTGAGACGGCATTCTTGAACAATTTCAAGATGGTAGCCGCGCCCGAAGAGCTGGACAACTTCAATGCGGTTGTGTCTGGCCCCGCCGTGGATCAGGTCATGGAATGGCGAAAAGTCCTGCGCACGCTGCCTGAAACCAAGGATGGCCAGGGCATTGACGGGTCGGTCTGGTTCGGAAAGGCAACGGAGCGGCTCAACCTGATCCGGCAGGCCTCGATCGGCATGTTGAAGGTGGCTGAAGCCCGGGCCCAGGAAATTGCGGCTTCGGCACAGTCTCATTTTAACTATGTGATCGCAGAAACCCTCGGTGTCGTTGTGCTGACATTGATCGTCTGCATCTGGCAGATGCGCAGCGTCAACGGGCTTTTGGCGAAGCTGACCGAAAGCCTGGTGCGTGTGTCCTGCGGCGATGTCGACTTCACCATACCCCATGCGGACCGGGGCGACGCCATCGGCGATTTGGCGCGGGCGGGCGGCATCTTTCAGGACAATGCCCGTGTGCGGCAGCAGCTTGAAGAAGAAGCGGCCAAGGAGCGGGACCGGGAGCGCATGCGGCAGAACCACGTGGAAGGCCTGATCAACCGCTTTCGCGGTCTGATGGAAAATGTAACGGCGGATGTGCACGAAAAAACCGGTGTCATGACCGAGATTGCCGCGCGCGTCCGTTCCATTTCCCAAGAGGCATCCGGCGCGGCGGCACAGGCGCGGGATGCTTCTGCGTCCTCCTCGGACAATGTCCAAACCGTGGCTGCGGCCGCAGAGGAAATGTCTGCCGCGATCCATGAAATCATGAACCAGTCCGAACGGGCCAGCGGTGTGATCGGGACTGCTACGGGCGTTGCCCAGAAAACGGACGATAGCGTCTCAAGTCTTGCGGCGGCCGTTGAAAAGATCGGCACGGTGGTGGAAATGATCCGTGCCATTGCGGAACAGACGAACCTGCTTGCGCTGAATGCGACGATCGAGGCGGCCCGTGCAGGGGAGGCCGGCAAAGGTTTTGCGGTTGTTGCGGCAGAGGTCAAGGAACTGTCGACCCAGACCGCCAAGGCCACGGAGGAAATTTCCAGTCAGATCTCGGCGGTTCAGGGTCTCACCAACGACGCTGTGGCGTCGATCCGCGAGATTTCCGGATCCATCGAGATGATCACCGAAGTCACAGGGGCGATCACCACCGCGGTGGGCGAGCAAAGCATTGCCACGCAGGAGATCTCCCAGAGCATCACCATGGCCTCAACGGAAACCGGCAACGCGGTGGCCAGTGCAGAAACGGTGGACCGTGCCATTCAGGCAACTGCCGGAGAAGCGGAAACGGTCGACACCGTGTCCAGCGAAGTCAAGAAGGTCGCCGAGGAGATGGCCAAGGGCATTGCCGGGTTCCTGGAAGAAATGGCCCACGATGTTCGGGAACGCCGCCAGGCGAGCCGGAAACAGGAAATGGGCCAGAGTGTTTCATTCACCCTTGCCAATGGCCAGGAGGTTTCCGCGCAGCTGCTCAACAGTTCAGAGGGCGGCATCGCGGTTGCTGCCTTCAGCGGAGCAACTGTCGGAGCAAGGGTGACCTTTGAGGACCATGACGGCAACCGGTCCCCCATGGAAATAAAATGGGTGCAAGACGGAACAGTTGGTCTGCAATTTTCCGCTGACACCAGACAGCAGCGTGCAGCAGCCTGACGGAAACGCGCCTTGAGGCCGTTCGGTTGACGCACACCTTGCCGGGAAAGACTTGCCCCACATGTCTTTCCCGGCTTTTCTTCTTGAATGCATGCTTTTGCCACCCTTCTTGACCGGTTGTCTCTGGAACCCCGCCGCCTCGGCAAGGAGGCGCTGCTGGTCCGGTATTTTCAGACGGTCCCGGATCCGGACAGAGGCTACGCCCTGGCAGCGCTGACCGGCAGTCTCAGCTTCCGCAATGCCAAACCTGCCGTGCTCCGGGCCCTGGCCGCCGAGCGCATGGATGAGCATCTTTTTGCGCTGTCCTATGACTTTGTAGGTGATCTCTCCGAAACGATCGCGCTGCTATGGCCCGCTCCCAACGCAGGTCCCGGCGCAGACAACGCAGCAGTCTCTCCGGCTTTGGCAGATGTTGTGACAACCCTGTCCGGCGCTGGAAAAGCCGATGTTCCGATGCAGCTGAGCGTGTGGCTGGACCAGCTCGATGAGACCGGGCGCTGGGCTTTGCTGAAGCTTGTTACCGGGGGCTTGCGGGTCGGGGTGTCCGCTCGTCTTGCCAAGGCGGCTGTTGCCCGGCTGGGCGCGCTGGAGCTTGCGGAGATCGAAGAAGTCTGGCACGGGCTCACGCCGCCTTATGACGCGCTTTTCGCATGGGCTGACGGCCGGAGCGGGCGGCCCGTCAATCTGGATCCGGCTCCGTTCCGCCCTGTCATGCTGGCGCATCCCCTGGACGAGGAAAGGGATATTGAGCTGCTGGCCGCTGAAGACTTTGCTGTGGAATGGAAATGGGACGGCATCAGGATTCAGGCCGCAGCGGGAAAATCTCCGGAAGGGGATGAGGTCCGGCGGCTCTACAGCCGCACGGGCGAGGATATTTCAAAGGCGTTTCCGGATATTCTGGAGGTCCTGGATTTCGACGCATGCCTTGATGGTGAGTTGCTTGTTGTCAAAGGGGGGCAGGTGCGGCCCTTTGCCGATTTGCAAAAGAGGCTGAACCGGAAAACCGCCGGTGCGAAGTTGCTCAAGGACTATCCGGCAGCAATCAGGGCCTATGATCTGTTGTCTCTGAAGGGAGAAGACCTCAGGAACCTGACCTTTGAGGCGCGGCGCGCCAGGCTGGAAGACTTTGTTGCGGAGATCGGGCAGGAGCGGCTCAGCCTGTCTCCCAGGGTTGCGGTGTCAAGCTGGGCGGAGATGGCACATGCGCGCGCAAACCCGCAGGCCTTTCTGGACGAAAAGGAGGCCGGGGCGGTGGAAGGGCTTATGCTGAAGCACAGGACATCTGCCTATGTCAGCGGCCGTCCAAAGGGGTTTTGGTTCAAGTGGAAACGGGATCCCTATTTGATTGATGCCGTCCTGATGTATGCCCAAAGGGGGCATGGCAAACGGTCTTCCTTTTATTCCGATTACACATTCGGGGTCTGGCGCAGTCGGCCAGAGGAGGCGGGTCCGCACGGGGACGTGCAAAAGTTGGATGAGCTTGTGCCGGTTGGAAAAGCCTATTTTGGCTTTACCGATGAGGAACTGCGGGAGATCGACCGGTTTGTGCGCACCAACACCATCAACCGGTTTGGACCCGTGAGGGAGGTTGAGCACGGCAGGGAGACCGGGCTTGTGCTGGAAGTCGCCTTCGAAGGGCTGAACCGCTCTCGTCGTCACAAGTCGGGCCTGGCGATGCGCTTTCCCCGGATCTCCCGTCTGCGCTGGGACAAGCCCCCGGCAGAAGCCGACCGGATCGAGACACTGGAAAGCCTGTTGCCAAAAGACGGGAAGGGGCAGTGAGCTTTCCCCGGAAGGTCTGATCAAAAAACGGATTGGCCGTGCTTTGGCCATGGAAATGTGCCACAGATTTTGTCATCAGGGATTGGGACGGGCCGAAGGGCCCGTCAGCAGAGGCCGGAGAAAGGCCCGGAGACAGGTAATGACCGCGCGCAGCACGATTTTAAGGGCCCCCTTCGGCATCCTGGCAGCCTTTTGGGTGATGTCCGCAGGCCAGGTTTGGGCCGAGAGCTCCATTTCAGCCGGTGAGGCTGAGGCGGTGACGGAGGGGCAGCCTGGCCGCTATTCTCTTGTGAAGTCCGATGGCGATGTGCTCCGCATTGACCGGCAAAATGGCACTGTGTCCGTCTGCCGGGAAAAGTCGGGGGCTTGGCGCTGCGCTCCGGTGCCTCTGGCCGAAGACGCCTATCAGGCCGAAATCAGCGAGCTTGCGGCCGAAGTGGACCGTTTGACGGCGCGCCTTGAGGCGCTGGACCCGGACGCCGGTGCTGCTGAGCCCGGTGACGCTGGCAAGGCTCTGGGGGATGCCGAAACAACGGAAGGGCAGGGCAGCGGTGAACGGGGGGAGCGCAGCAAGGGCGAGAGCGTGGAGGATGAGGAGTTGGAACAGGTCCTCTCTTTCACGGAAAGCGCAATGCGCCGGTTTTTCGGAATGGTGCGCGATCTTCAGAAAGACTTTGAAGACAACAACTGACGCAAGCTGGTCGAGTTCCCAGCCGCTTACGCTAGCGGGATCTTTCTGATCCGCCTTTCAGGCGCTGACCGCAGGAGACGGATCCAAGAGCGTGCCGCGCCCATGCGGACGCAGACTGCTTTGTCTTTTGCGTTGAAATCTCTGAGTTCAGGCTCCGGAAGACAATCCGGTCAAATGCAATCCGCCCTAGTCAATAAGCATCTTTGAGATGCTGCTATGGGCCTCTTCCGGCAGAGGAACGGCCTTGCGGGAGGCAAGATCCATGGTCATGGCGACCACATCCAGGGTGGCGGCCAGGCGCGCTGTCCTGCTTTCAAACAGATGATGGCGCATCGTGAAGATGTTCGCGCCAACACTTGTAAATCCGGTGGCCACCACGACTGTATCGCCGGATTTGAGCGGCGTTGCCCAGGTCAGCTTCATCTCTGCCGCAACCCGGCCGTAGCCATTTTCCTGAAGATAGGAATGGTTCATGGGGGTGCGCTGCCACACATGGGCGACCCCGTCTGTGCAGCTGGACAGCGCATAAAGATCATCGGCCTTGCCATCCGGCCCGAGATCCCGGGGCAGCACAGTGCCCTTGAAGCAGACTTCAGCGCCCTGGGAAAGCAAGCCTTGTAAGGCGGCTTTCTGCCCGGCCGGCCCGGACTTGATACCACGCGGAGCCGCTTCGGCAATCATGGGGGTCTGGAATTGCTTGAACCGCTGACGCAGCGATTTGGCTGAGTTCGGGTTCGGCTCATAGCCGTCAAGAGCGGTGGCAGCCAGGACGCCTGTGCTGCCGTCCCGCATTTCATGGACGACGGTCAGCATATGCGGACCGTCAAAAGCGATGCTGGAATGTACTGTTATGAGATCTCCGGTCCGCAATTCCTTGTGATAGCGCACATGCCGGACCCGGCGCGCGCCCACCAGCGTTTCACTCAGGCCGCACATCAGCCGGAACTGACGGTCGGCTTCCTCGAAGCGGCTGAAATAGAACTGGACGTTCAGGTGATCGTTCTCATCACATTCCCAGCGATTTACAAATGAATAAAGAGTATCATGAATGGACATTGTTAAATTCATCTTCTCAGTGATTTATTTATAGATTGAGAGGTCACCTAAGTTCATTAGTTGCGCCCTTTTGAGGCATTATCAATGAGAAATGTAGTCTGTGGAAAAATATTTCTAAAATTGCAAATGATACCTACTAAAATGAATAAGCTACTGCGGAAGTCTTGAATTAAACTTTTGGTTGCGATCTTAGGTGTCGAGAAGCCGGGTTTTTATATTAAAACTCAGAAAATCGATTGGTGTAAAAAGTTTCGCTAGGGAAAGAGGGGCTGGTTTGCGCTTTGGCGTCCGGCGCTTAGCCATCTGTCCGCAAAGCATAGTTTGACTTGCGCGCGCACCATGATGCAAACATACTTAGAGCTAGGCCGCTTTCGAAAGGGAGGCAGAAACGGACCTGGAAGCGCAGAAAAAATCAGCGCTCGGTCCCGGCTGACCGTTCAAGCGGGAGAAAGACCGTTGAGGGAGGAAAAACAACGTGTCGTCGACCTCGTATCGATTTATCATCGCAGATGACCATCCCCTGTTCCGGGGCGCACTGCGCCAGACGTTGGAGAGCCAATACCCGGAAGCATCCATCGAGGAGGCGGGAGCCCTTGAGGATGTGACTTCCCGGCTGGAGAAGGATGGGGAAGCGGATCTGATCCTGCTGGACCTGACTATGCCGGGAATGCGCGGGTTTTCCGGGCTCATGTATCTGCGCGCGCAATTTGCCGGTGTGCCGGTTGTGGTGGTCTCGGCAAATGAAGACCCGCAGGCGATCCGCCGGGCTGTTGAGTTCGGCGCCTCCGGTTTCATCCCCAAGTCTCATGGCATTGATGTCATCCGCGAGGCCATTTCCGAAGTCATGGCGGGCAACATGTGGACGCCGCCGGATATCGACTTGTCCTCTGAAGAGGGCGGGGATGATCTGGTCCACCGGCTGGCAACCCTGACACCGCAGCAGGTCCGGGTTCTGATGATGCTTTCGGAAGGGCTCTTGAACAAACAGATCGCTTATGAGCTGTCGGTCTCTGAAGCGACCGTAAAAGCGCATGTGTCGGCGATCCTGCAAAAGCTCGGTGTGGAAAGCCGGACCCAGGCTGTGATCGCCGCTTCCAAGATTGAAGCCGGGCAGTGGCAAGCCGGTACGGAAGCACGCCAGGCCGCGGGTGCCTGAGACCAACGTCAATAGATAGAAACCCATCTGATGGCGCTGGTCCGGGGCCGGCAAGGCGCGTTGCGCAGGACGGCCTGGTTGGCCGTTCAAGCGGCGCAACGCAGTCCGGCGGGCCGGAGCAGGCCACCGAGGCCGTGTTTGAGGACTGTTCAGCTGCGTCCCAGGTTTTGAACGATAAACCATATCGCCCTGCAACCGGCTCCTTGCCGAACAGTCCCCAAACACGGTCAGATCGTAAGCGGCGGCTGGACCCCACCTGTTCGCTTCCGTCGTGATGCTGGAATCCATACCCATTGTCGATTTGGGAATGGAGGAAGGTTTGGGAGTCCATAGAGCGCTCCATATGGAGTCTATTTGCGGATATGAGATTTTAGTCGGGCCTGCGGGAAAGCGGCGCTGGCCGGATGAAGTGAAGGGTCAGCTTGTCGCGGAAACCTATGTTCCCGGCGTGACTGTGAACGAGGTCGCCCGGCGCGTCGGCATGAAGCCCAATCACCTGTTGTCGTGGCGGCGTTTGGCACGGGAGGGCAAACTTGTGGTGCCGGATCTTCCGGGAGCCGAGTTTGTGCCGGCCGTTCTGGAGCCGACCCCGGCGTGCGTTGAAGAGGATGCGAAGCCGCTGGCCGCAGTGGAGATCATTCACAGCGGAACCACAATCCGGCTGGAAGCTTCCGTGAGCCCAGACAGGATTGCCGGGATCGTGCGTGCCCTTGGGCGTGGATCATGATTTTCCCCTCGAACCGGGTGCGTATCTTGGTGGCGACAAAGCCGGTCGACTTCAGAAAAGGACATGATGGGCTGAGCGCCCTGGTCCAGTCCGTTTTGCGCAGGGACCCGTTCACAGGCACGGTTTTTGTGTTCCGGTCCAGGCGAGCCAATCGTTTGAAACTCCTGTATTTTGACGGCACCGGCCTGGTCATGGCTTACAAGCGCCTGGAAGATACGACCTTCACCTGGCCCGCCGTTCGGGATGGTATGATGTCGCTGAACCATGCCCAGTTCGAGGCGCTGTTCTCGGGCCTGGACTGGCGCAAGTTGAAGGCATTGGAGGCTCGGCCTCCGGCTGCGGCAGAATGAATCAGGTGCCGGAAATGGCGGGCATCTGGAGAGGTCCCGGGCTATTCTCGGCCCATGCCTTCCACTGTCGCCATCGACCTTTCCGCAATCCCTGCCGACCAGCGTGATGCTGTCGCCGCGCTCCTGCGCGAAAGGGATGCGCTCAAGGAGATCAACAGGCGCCTGGAGCACCTGGTCGCCGAGTTGAACCACGCGGTTCACGGCAAAAGGTCGGAGAAGCTCAGCGAAGACGAACGGCAACTGGCTTTCGAAGACCTCGAGACAGCCATCGCCGAAGTTGAGGAAAGCCAGGACGCGCAGCGCCCTTCCGAGGGCAAAACCCGCCGTCCGGCTCGTCGCAACCGGGGCAACCTGCCGAAGGACCTTCCGCGCATCGAGCGTGTGATCGAACCCGACAACCTGCAATGTCCCTGCGGTTGCGGAGTGATGCACAAGATCGGCGAGGATCGCACGGAGCGGCTGGACATCGTGCCCGCACAGCTGCGCGTGATCGTCACCGTACGCCCCAAATACGCCTGCCGCGCCTGTACAGACGGCGTCAGGCAGGTGCCGGCACCGGCTCATCTCATCGAAGGCGGTCTGCCGACGGAAGGCGCCATTGCGCATGTTCTGGTTGCCAAGTACGCGGACCATTTGCCCTTGCACCGGCAGAGCCAGATCCTTGCCCGGTCGGGCATCGACATTCATCGGAGCACGCTGGCGGATTGGGTCGGCACTGCCGCGTTCCACCTCGCCCCCGTGGTCGACCGGCTGGCCGAGCACCTGAAGGTGTCGACCAAGCTGTTCATGGACGAGACCACGGCGCCGGTGTTGGATCCGGGCCGCGGTAAGACGAAGACCGGATATCTATGGGCCTTGGCCCGTGACGACCGGGCCTGGGGCGGCGACGATCCACCTGGCGTGGTCTTCTTCTATGCGCCCGACCGCCGCGGAGAGAACGCGGAGAAAATCCTTCGTGGCTTTGACGGGGTCCTGCAACTCGACGGCTACCAGGGCTACAACCGCCTGACGCGCCCGTCCCGCAAGGGCGGCGGTCCGATCCGCGTGGCACATTGCTGGGCCCACGCACGGCGGAAACTGAAGGAAGTCTTCGACCGCGACGGCTCCGAAATCGCCGCCGAGGGCCTGCGCCGGATCGCTGAGTTCTACAGGATCGAGGCCGATATCCGCGGCACGGCGCCCGGGCAACGGCTCTCGGCCCGGCAGGCCCGCACCGCGCCTCTGGTCGCCGCCTTCGGGAAATGGCTGCAAGAGCAACGCCGCCGGGTCTCTGCCAAGTCCCGTCTCGGCGAGAAGCTTGCCTACATCCATCGTCACTGGGATGGTTTGCGGACCTTCCTCCACGAGCGCCGTGTCGAGATTGATAGCAACAGTGTTGAGAATTTGATCCGGCCAATTGCATTGAACAGGAAAAATACATTGTTCGCCGGCCATGACGAGGGCGGCCGCACCTGGGGTCGCATCGCATCCCTCATCGAGACCGCGAAAATCAACAACGTCGAGCCCTTCGCCTATCTCAAGGCCACTCTCGAAGCCATCGCAAGCGGCCATCCGAAAAGCCGGATCGACGAGCTCATGCCATGGAACTTTGCGGCGATGGCATTGTCAGAGTAGAAATTTAATTCGACGCGATGGTTTTCTTGGTGCTGACATAGAGCAGATTATTCTCGTATGTCTCAGAAGCGCTGAGAACCGCACCGATCCTTCTTGCAACTGCAATTGAAGCTTCGTTCTCAGGGTGAATGACGTGCACTACCTCAGTCCATCCAAGGTCATCAAAAGCCCAATTCAGGCACCGGGTCGCCGCCTCGGTGGCATATCCCTTCCCCCACACGTCGCGTTTGAATGCCCACCCAATCTCTTTGCCGGGCCAACCTGGAGGGAACCACGCTCCTGCTCTGCCTACCCACCGGCCAGTTGCTTTCTCTATTACAGAAAAATTGCTGTATCCTTGGACACTCCATGCGCCGGCAAAAAGGCACAAGTTCCGCCACGCCCCAGCGGCGTCCCGTGGTCCACCGATAAACCGGGTCACTTCGGCATCAGAAAGAAAAGCAGTCCAAGCTGAGCAATCCGATGCATTGGGATGCCTAAGGAGAAGACGCTCAGTTTCTAGCATGTTCTGCCTCACAATGGTTGTTGATGGGCAGCGCATACTCTCGGGAAAAGACAGTTCGATGACAGTGTCGGTGGGCCGTCGTCATCGCATAACGCATCTTGGTCAAGGTGTGACTGATGCACCGCTTACGTCAGATCGGTTCCTATCTATTGAGCTTGGTATGAGACCCGCCCCGCAGAGAGAAAGAAATATACGAGAGGCAGCTCAGCCCAACGGAAAAGACTGCGGGCAGTCTTTTCCGTCAAACCCCTTTGTGCATCCTGGCCAAGATTCATTTTCAAGCTGGAAGAGCAGGATAATCTTTAGGGTCTCAGCCAAATCTTCCGTAAAGGGAAAAATTAACCCTGACGGCCATTTGATCAAATTTTCCTAACACTTTCGAACAATGTGGCAGCAGATCCTGGACCTCTTTACCTCAAGTTCAGGGAATACCCGTAGATGTGCGGGCAAAGAGCTGTGGCACGTGCTGCAGCGGCACAGACCCGATGCGGAGACACAATGCGGCCCGGCGCCAACTGGAACCTGATCCTGAGAACGATTGTCTTGGCGTTGCTGTCTCCGGGAACCACCTTCAAACCGGCGGCGGAGGACGCCATGGGCGGGTCCCGTAACCGACCCGAGCGCTCGCTTCTGCTGGCCTTTGGGCATCCGGTGGTGGATCAATATCTGGCCTGCAAGGTGCGGGCGGCGCAAATTTCCTCCATTGCCCGGCTCACGCCGCTGACGGTTATGGCAAATACGGTCAACGTCATCGTTGTGGCCCCGGTACTGGGTCTCGCTCTGCCCTCCTCCTATGTTGGAATTTGGGGATGTGCGGTGCTGGGGCTCATGGCCATCACGGCGATCAAGTGGTTCCTGACCAAACAGGCCAAGGTCGAATTGGCCTCCCAGCGGGCGATCTCGGCAGCTGTGCGGCATGCCACCTTGTTGAGTGCCCTGTGGGCGGTGGTGCCCATTGCCGCCTTCGCCCATGGTGATCTCAACGGTATCTGGATCGCATCCTGTGTGACAACGGCGATGATCTGCGGGGGCGGGTTTGCGCTGGCAACCGTGCCCCAGGCGGCGTTCCGATGGGTCGGCATCTTGTTTTCCGCATCGATTGTGGCGCTGATTGTCGGCGAGGGGCCGATGATGTGGCCGCTTCTGTTCCTGCTGACCAGCTATACCTTTATCGTGATCGGCAGCACCACGGCGGCAGGCTGGTTGTTCGCGTCTCACTTTCTGGCCGAAGCGGAACTGGAGCAGCGCGGCGAGCTGATTGCCCTTCTTCTGAACGAGTTTGAGGAAAAGTCGAGCGACTGGATCTGGGAAACGGATGAGGCTGGCAACTTCCGAAATGTGTCGGAGCGGTTCCTGAGCGCCAGCGGCCGGAGCAAACCGGAGCTGGAGTCCATGCGCATGGTGGATCTGGCCCATTCGCTTGACACAAAAGAAGCGCGCGCGGCCGTTCAGCAGCTGGAAAAAGCGGTGGGGCTGCAAAAGTCGTTCCGCGACATTGCCATCGGGCTGCAGGCGAAGGGGAAAGAGCATTGGTGGTCCCTGGCTGCCAGGCCGGTTTATGATGATAATGGCTCTTTTGCCGGCTACCGGGGTGTTGCGTCGGATGTAACCGAAGCCCAACAGGCCAGTGCCCTGGTCTCGCATCTTGCCGAACATGACAGCCTGACCGGGATCGGCAACCGGAGCTGGTTCCTGAAACAGGCTGAAAAGCTGCTGAAAGACCAGAAGCGGACGGGTCAGAAAGCGCTGACGCTGTTTCTGATCGATCTGGACAATTTCAAAGTGGTGAACGACACCAGCGGTCATCCGGCAGGCGACGAACTGCTGAAACAAGTAGCAGCGCGCTTTACGGAAATCAGTGAGGGCCGGACGGTTCTTGCCCGCTTTGGCGGGGACGAATTTGCCGCGCTCGGCCATTTTGTCAGCGATCAAGCCGCCGGTGTCTTTGCCGAAGAGCTGGTCAATGTCACCCGGAAACCGTTCCGGATCGGCCGGCGGGACTTCGCCATCGGCGCCACAATCGGCTTCATCCGTCTGCGGGACGATGGCGACACGGTTGATGACCTGATGCGTAAGGCTGACATTGCTCTCTACAAGGCCAAGGAAAGCGGCCGGGGCCGGGCGCTGGCCTTTGAAACCGACATGGAGCGGGAAGTGCGCGAGCGCCGGGAACTGGAAGCGGATCTCCGGGAGGCCTTCGAATATGGCAAGCTCAGCGTCGAGTTTCAGCCCATCGTCAACGCCAAAACCGGACGGGTCGTCTCAAGCGAGGTTCTGATCCGCTGGTACCATCCGACCCGGGGGGAGGTTGGTCCCGATACATTCATTCCGATTGCCGAACATGCCGGATTGATCCTGCCGCTCGGCAACTGGGTGCTGAAAAAGGCCTGTACAGCTGCAGCCCAATGCCCGGAACTGGACAGCGTGGCGGTGAACCTGTCAACCGTTCAGTTCATGGACCCGAACCTTGTGTCCCATGTCTCGGCCGTGCTGGAGGAGACTGGCTTTCCGCCGGAGCGCCTGGTTCTGGAAGTGACGGAATCCGTCTTTTTGCGTGATCTGGGCGCCGCGGAGGACAAGCTTAAAAAGCTGCGCGATCTCGGGATCAAGATTTCCCTGGACGATTTCGGCACCGGCTATTCCTCGCTGTCCTATCTGCGCCGCTACAAGTTCGACAAGATCAAGATCGACAAGTCCTTTGTGGACGAGATCGGCGAGCGCAGTGATGGTCTTGCGATCATCTCGGCCGTGATTGCCCTGGCCCATAATCTGGGCATTGAGGTGACGGCGGAAGGGGTGGAACGCCATTTCCAGGTAGAAGCGCTGCGGTCTTTGGGCTGCGACACGCTGCAGGGTTATTTTGTCGGCAAGCCGGACGCAAATCCCCTGAAGATCATGCAGATCGAAACCGAACATTGGGATGAGCCGAGCCCGGCAGCTGCTCCTTAGCGCACGATACTCTAGCCGCTGGTCTGGACGTTCTATCAATTGAGATTGGGATTACTCCGCCGCTTGGCCCGCCTGACAGCGGGTGAGCTGGGCGCGCAGGGCGGCTGGTTTCAAAGGCTTGTTGAAAAAGGTGATATCCTTGTCTTCGGCTTCGGACCGCACGGGCCGGCTCCGGTCTGCGGTGATCAGAATGGCCGGTATGTGGCTGCCGAACTTCCAGCGCAACCGGACAATGGCCTCAATGCCCGTGCCATTGTCCAGATGATAATCCGCCAGGATGACATCCGGGGCGAGCCCGGCCGCGTGCAATTTCTCAGCGGCCTCCTGGTCGTCGGCCGCAGTGAAAACCGTGCAGGACCAGTTTGTCAGGAGATGCTGCATACCGCTCAGGATATCCGGCTCATTGTCGATGGCGACCACGCAGAGCCCGTCCAGAGCGCCGACGGACGCTGGAGCCAGCTTGGCAGGCGCAGCTCTTGGCACGGCCGCTGCGCGCGGTAGATCGACTGAAAAACACGATCCTTTGCCAGTTTCCGACCGCAGATGGACCGGATGATCGAGCACATGGCTGATCCGTTCGACGATGGACAGGCCAAGGCCCAGCCCTTTGGCGACCCGCATCCCGTCATCCAACCGGTGAAACTCCTGGAAGATCGCCCGTTGTTTGCCTGTTGGAATGCCCATGCCCGTGTCATGAATTTCAACGCAAACCCTGTTTCCCTGCAGCCGGCAGCCGACAAGAACCCGCCCGTACTGGGTGTATTTCAGGGCGTTGGAAATGAGGTTCTGCAACAGCCGGCGCAGCAGCCTGCGGTCCGAGCGGACAGACACGGAAGTGGGCACGAAGCGCAGCTCCAGGCCCTTCTCGCGGGCGATGGGATGGAAATCGAGGGCCAGGCCCCGCAGCACCTCTTCCAGACGGAAAACACTGGGCTCAGGCTTCAGGGCCCCCGTATCAAGGCGGGAAATGTCGAGCACGGCGCCGATAATGTCTTCCACCGATTCCAGCGCCGATTCCACGTTGCGCACAAGCTCGCCATCGTCACCTTCCTTCAACTTGTCGACCAGAACCGACGCATAGAGCCGGGCCGCATTGAGCGGCTGCAGGATGTCGTGGCCCGCAGCAGCCAGAAACCGTGTCTTGCCGATATTGGCCTCTTCTGCCTCCCGGGTCGCTTCCACCAGGCGCTCATTCACATGGGTCAGCTCTTCCGTGCGTTCGCGCACGCGCCGTTCCAGGGTCTCATTGGCACGTGCCAGGGCTTCTTCGGCCATCACCCGCTCGGTAATGTCCGTATAGGTGGTGACGATACCGCCATCGGGCATGGGGCTGATACGGACCTCGAAAACGGTCCCGCTTGAGTTCAGCCGTTCCTGGAAGGTTTCCTGGATCAGTACCAGTTTTTCGATCCGGTCGGCGACAATCGCCTCAACGGCGCCATAGCCGAATTCACCCCGTTCGGCATTGAAGCGCAGGATCGCATCCAGCGTGGTGCCGACCTGGCCATATTCGGCTGGCAGGCCCAGAAGGTCGCGGAACTGCCGGTTCCAGCAAATCAGGCGCAGATCCCGGTCAAAAACGCCGATCCCCTGGCGCACCTGGTTCAAGGCTGTTTGAAGCAGGTCCCGGTTGTACTGGATCGCGATGGAGGCATCATCCAGCAGCTTCACGGCGCCCTTGGTGGACGGGTCATGGCGCTTGAGCATCAAGGTCAGGACAAGCCGGGACGAGGCGGCTCCGATGGCGCTGGCCAGAAGCTGCTCGGAAAAACGCAACAGGTTGGCGTCGGCCAGCATGGTGGGATCAAGCGAAATGCCCCGTTCCCTGGCAAATCGCTTGAACGAGCGTTCCGTGCGCTCTTCCCCCAGATAGCGCGCGACTGTCGATTGCAGGTCTCCGGCCGTCACTGACGTACGCCAGTATCTGAGGCTGGGGGAAGGGCTGAGTTCAGCCGGCACGAACACATTGGCCTGAAGCGTCTCGGCGGGCAGAGGCTTGCGCACGAAGGAAAAGCCGATAAAGAGCACGATATTGACGATCAGGCTCCACAAGGTCCCGTGAATGAACGGGTCGATGTTCAGGCCGAACAGTGCCTGGGGCTTCAGGGCGCTGATCCCGAAGGGGCCGGTTTCCAGAACGCCGGAGGAAATGATCCCGGACTGGGCGAAGGTGGGCAGCAGCAGGGTGTAGGCCCAGAGCAGAAACCCGCCGCTCAGCCCGGCCAGCGCGCCGACGGCGGTTGCCCGCCGCCACACAAGCGCACCGATAAACGCGGGGGCGAACTGGGCAATGGCGGCAAAGGACAAAAGGCCAATGGACACAAGGGCAGCCGTATCTCCGGCGGCCTTGTAGTAGGCATAGGCGAGCAGAAGGATGGCGAAGATCGCCAGACGGCGGATCGTCAGCAGCTGGCGGCTCATGTCCCGCCCGTGTGTGTTGACCAGTTCGTCCTCGCTATGGCGGCGCAGCAGCAGCGGCACCACAATGTCGTTGGAGATCATGATGGCCAGGGCAACTGTGGCCACGATCACCATGGCGGTTGCAGCGGACAGGCCGCCAATGAAGACAAACAGCGCCAGCCAGTCCTGGCCTGCATCAATGGGCAGGGCCAGAACGAAGGTGTCCGGATTGATGTCCTGTCCGAAGCGCAGCATCCCGGCGGCGGCAATCGGGATCACGAACAGGTTGATCAGCACCAGATAGAGCGGAAACAGCCATGTGGCGCAGCGCAGCTCCGCATCCGAATTGTTTTCCGTTACCGTGACGTGAAACTGGCGCGGCAGCATCAACACGGCAAAGCTGGACAGGATGGAGAGGATCAGCCAGTTGCTCACATTAACCGGCTGCTCGAAGACATCGGCCACTTCCGGCGCTTCGGAAATGGCGCGGATCAGGTCAAACGGCCCGTCGAAAAGCCAGTAGGTGACCCAGACGCCGACCGCGAGAAAGGCGATCAGCTTGACGATGGCCTCGGCCGCAATCGCCAGCATGAGCCCTTCCTGGTGCTCGGTCGCATCGATATGGCGGGTGCCAAAGGCCCAGCTGAAAATCGCCATGCCAAGGGCGATCATCAAGGTGATGTCGTAAAAGACGGGCGGCAGAATGTTGCCCGGCACGATAAGCGACCCGACCATAGTGCCGACAGAAAGCGATACGGCCTTCAATTGCAGGGCAATGTAAGGGATCACGCCGATCACCGCGATCAGGGTGGCCAGGGCTGCCACCGACTGGCTCTTGCCGTAGCGGGCGCCGATAAAATCGGCGATGGAGGTGATGCTTTCCGTTTTTGAAATCTGGATGATGCGCCTGAGGAGCGGATAGCCGAGCAAAAAGACCAGCAAGGGGCCGATATAGATGGTCAGAAATTCGGCCCCGCTGCGGCTGGCATTGCCGACCGACCCGAAAAAGGTCCAGGACGTGCAGTAGACGGAGAGGGACAGGGCATAGATGAACGGGCGGCCACCGGCGCGTGACGACCTGCGCCGGGTCATGCGGTCGCCATAGCTGGCAATCGCAAACAGCAGCAGGATATAGGCCGTGGCGGCCAGAATCACGATCCATCCGTGCAGCATGGCGTCGTCCACCGTCCTCCCAACCGGTATGCGCGGACCCGTTTTGCCTGATCGGATCACAAGGCGGAAGGTCTGTCTATCCGCCTTGCGGCCAAGTCCGTAGAGCTGGACAATGGTCAGGCTTTGCACGCCGTTGTCACATTCTTTGATGGAATTTACCAGTGCATTCAGGCTACTACACCGTCTTGGCAGGGGCGGGACGATATGCAAGGGCCCCGGAAAGGATGAGGACGTGCCCAGGCTGATCGAGCAACTGAGTGCAGGAGCAAGACATGCTCCGGAAAGCGGAATTGTCGAAATTGTCAATGCGGGACGCACCCACCGGCAGCTGATCCCGCTGTGGGCGGGGGAAGGGGACCTGCCGACGCCGGACTTCATCTGCCGGGCAGCCACCGCCTCCATGGAGCGGGGCGAAACCTTCTACACCTATCAGCGCGGTATCCCCGAATTGCGGGCAGCCCTGGCCTCTTATCATCACGGTCTTTATGACAGGCCGTTCGCGCCGGAGACTTTCTTTGTCACCGGATCGGGCATGCAGGCGATCCAGCTTGCGGTTCAGGCGGTGGCCGGACCGGGGGCAGACGTGCTGGTGCCGTCGCCTGCGTGGCCGAATATCAGCGCGTGCCTGGAGATCCAGGGCGCGCGGCCGGTGCCAGTGCCCATGCGGGAAGAGGGCGGCGGCTGGCGGCTGGACGTGGGGGATCTTGCGTCTGCGGTGACGCCTGCAACCCGGGCGCTCTTCCTCAATTCACCCAGCAACCCAACCGGATGGGTGGCGGACAAGGATCTGCTGCGGGATATCCTGGCAATGGCGCGCAAATACGGGCTCTGGATCATCGCCGACGAAATCTATGCACTATATTTTTACGGTGACGGTAGGCGGGCCCCGTCGTTCTATGATGTCGCCGATCCGGACGACCAGATCGTTTTCGTAAACACCCTTTCGAAAAACTGGGCCATGACCGGCTGGCGAATCGGCTGGATCTCCGCGCCGCCCAGCCTGGGGCAGGTATTTGAAAACCTGATCCAGTATTCCACATCGGGTGTGCCGGCCTTTGCGCAATGGGGAGCGGTTGCCGCCTTGAACGAGGGGAGTGCTTTTCTGGACTGCCAGATCGAGCGCGCCCGCAAAGGCCGTGAGGTGGTGCTCAAGGGGATGGCCGCCAATGCGCGGATCCGGGCGGCAGCGCCTGAGGGAGCGTTCTATCTTTTCTTTACGGTTGAAGGTGTCTGCGACACCCGCCAGTTTGCCCTTGATCTTGTAAAGGAAACCGGTGTCGGCCTGGCGCCGGGCACAGCGTTCGGGCCAGGGGGCGAAGGCTATATGCGGCTCTGTTATGCCCGCCGCGCGGACCACCTAGAGGAAGCCATGCGGCGAATTAGCGCTTGGCTTCCAGAGATTTAAGTCCCGTATGGGTTGCTGGGCTAAGTAAAACCCCTTAAACCAGAGATGGATGTGACTTCCATGTGGATACCGGATGCCGGACGACAGTTTAATCGAACTTGGGAAAGAGGCCGCTGCTGTGTCGGAAGCCCGGCTCGCTAGCGTTTTCAATACGGCGGTCGACGGGATCATCGTCATCAATGAGTGCGGACAGGTGCTGGCTTTCAACAAGGCCTGCGAGGAGCTGTTCGGCTATGAGGCAGCTGATCTTCTGGGGCGCAATGTCAAGCGGATCATGCCGGCCGATTATGCCCATGCTCATGACAGCTATATCGAGAACTACAAATCAACCGGCAAGAAGAAGATCATCGGCATTGGCCGGGAGGTGCAGGCCCAGCACAAGGACGGCACGGTCTTCCCGATTGAATTGTCTGTCGGGGAAGCCGAAACACCGGACGGGCGCCAGTTCATTGGCATCTTGAGGGATCTGCGCTCCCGCCGGCGCATCGAGGACCGGCTGGCCAAGACCCAGGCCCAGCTGCTTCATGTGACCCGGCTGAGCGCGCTCGACGAGATGGGAGCTGCCATTGCCCATGAGCTGAACCAGCCGCTGACGGCGGTTCTGCTTTATCTGCAATCCGTGTCGCGCAAGGCCAAGGCAGAAGACTCTCTCGATCCGATGATCCTTTCGGTCCTTGATAAGGCGGTCCGGGAAGCGGAGCGGGCCGGGGAGATCATTCAGCGCATGCGGCAGCTGGTGGAGAAAAAGGCGCCCGAACGGGAAACGGTGGATGTGGCCGAACTTGTCAGCGCCTGTCTGGAAATGGCGGAACTGGGCAGCGGGGAAACCCGCTCCTTTCTGTCTTCCACGGTTGAGCCTGGCCTGCCGCCGCTTCAGGCCGACCCGGTCCAGATCCGCCAGATTCTCATCAATCTTTTGCGCAACGCCCGCGAAGCGGTGGCAGACCTGCCGGATAAATCGGTGAAACTGTCAGTGACACAGAATAACGGCTTGCTAGAATTCCGGGTGGCGGATAATGGACCGGGTGTGCCGGCAGAGCTGGTTGACGGGTTGTTCCGGGCGTTCACCGGCGCCAAGCACAAGGGGGTTGGCCTTGGGCTGGCAATTTCCCGCTCAATCGCCCAGAACCATGGCGGCGACTTGCGACTTGAACCCACCGGTCCCGGCGGCGGAGCATCGTTCCTGCTGACCCTGCCGGTTCATCCGGACGAAAAGATGCCGGATGGACTTTTCTGACGTAAAAAAGAAAAAAGACCCAACATCAAGGATCTGATTGAAATGGAAGCTGATGCACAGGCCGTTTACATCGTTGATGATGATCCTGCGGTGCGCGATGCGCTGTCTGTCTTGTTCAACATGGAAGGTTATGTCGTCGAAACCTTTTCCGACGGCGATACCTTCACCCAATCGGCCAGCAAAGCCACGCCTGCCTGCGTGATGCTGGACGTGCACATGCCCGGCCGCTCAGGGATCGAGATCCTTAAGGCCCTCAACGCAGAGAACTATCCGGCGCCGATCTTCATCATTTCCGGCCAGGGCGATATTCCGATGGCCATTGAGGCGATCCGAAACGGCGCGTTTGATTTCATCGAAAAGCCGTTTTCCGCCGAAGCGGTGCTGGAGCGGGTCCGAGACGCGATTGCCGCCATGAAACAGCGGGCCGCAGTCGACACGTCCCAGACGTTCAAGGGAGCAGATCTTCTAACCCGCCGGGAAATGGAAGTGCTGAAGGAGATCACTGACGGGGCCTCCAACAAGGAAGCGGGACGATCACTGGGCATCAGCCCGCGCACGGTAGAAGTACACCGGGCCCGCATCATGGAAAAACTCGGCGCGCGCAATGCGGCGGATCTGGTGCGAATCGTGCTGGGGCATCCGGCGTCCGGGTGAACACGTGGTGGCAGAAATGCTGCGCTGAATACTTATGCGCGAAGGCAATCTTGAGAAAAGACACGAAAAGACGTAATACTGCGTACTCACGCGGGCTTAAAACTAGCGTATTTTCTGGGAGAACCTTGGCAATGCCGCCGGTTCCAGGAGACCGCGTGTTTGGTTGTTCACATTATCGAAGATGACAAGGCTGTTGCCGATGCCCTGGCGTATGCGCTGGAGGATCTTGATCATCTCACCCGGATCTATCATGACGGCGAAAGCTTTCAGGCCCAGGCGACCCTGTCTGAGGGCGACTGGGTGATCGTCGATCTTGGCCTTCCAGGGGTGAGCGGCGCCGAGATCGTCCGCGAGCTGAACACCTTGAACGCCCCCCCGAAAATGATCGCGATTTCCGGCAAGTCCCGGATGAATATCCAGCGGTATATTCAAGAATTGGATGGACTGACCGTGCTGCGCAAACCATTGTCCATCGACATGCTGTCCACCGCCATGGCCTGATCTGGAGCTGTGGCGGGGCTGTGTCCCTGTAACTTTACCGGTCCTGTGCCATTTGGAGCATCGTGCGACAAGTCTGCACCATTTGACGGGATCTGCTTTGTCTGCTGAGGAGGCGGATCGCGCGCCTTGGTGTTTCCCACCACAAGTGTGATCCAACGATGTCAGCGGGCAAAGCAGACTGGCCCCTCAGGTGATGGAAAGCAGCCCATCGGCCGCGTTGCGTCGCTTGCCCGATATACCGCATCGCGCTGCGCGAAGCGCCTTGCCGAAGGATCTGCTTTCCAGCATCAAATGGCGCAAACTTGTCGCACGATGCTCTCGCCGTTTCCCGCATGCCCTCCAGATCTTGTGTCTTTCCCCATAGCCAGGCTCTGCGAAGGAGATCCAACAGATTGGGCGCGCGCAAAAAAATGTTTGCCGCACACGCAGGGACAAATGGACGGCAACAGATCTGCGTCCTTTGAGCGCATATGTAGTTTCTCTTACGCAGTCGACCGAATTCCTTCAATGCTTTCTGAGCTTTAGAGTACTGACTGTAAGTTACAAGACGTCGGACGGGGCGTCTTGAAACTAAAGGGTGCTTCGTCTTGTCCGTTGCCACCGGAAGTCCGGTGTTTCGAAGCGGGGAAGAAGGCCCCTTGGAGCAGAAAGCCGTGCAGATCTGCACGAAGGAGGGATTATGGCTTATTTGGAAGCAGGTGTTTCAGGGCAAGGCGCTGTTGCTGGCTCGTCCGGCTCGGCCATGTGCGCGCCCGGAAAGTCGAACTTTTCCGAATTTGGTGGCAAGACCCACGAATATGAAACCCATTCGGTGATCTATTACGAAGGTGACCCCGCACGGCGGCTCTATGAGCTGGTGCGCGGCTCGGTCATGCTCTACAAGCTTCTTCCCGATGGCCGCCGTCAGGTGGTGGAAGTGCTGCGGCCTGGTGATATCTTCGGTCTGGCCAGCAGCAACGAAAGTGATTGCACGGCGGAAACGCTGACGGAGTGCGTGGTTCAGGAAATCGAGCTGCGGCAGGTGGAGCGCTCAGACCAGCTCCAGCGGACCCTCACAAAATGCCTGACCAACCAGATGCGTGTTCTGCATGAACATGCAGTGCTGCTGGGGCGCAAGTCGGCGGTTGAGCGGGTCGCCAGCTTTCTGATGCATCTTGTCCCGGACCGGGGCGGTCTCGGCTGTGTCGGCCCGCGTGATGAAGCGGCCGATTGTTACGACATTCAGCTGCATATGACCCGCCAGGAAATTGCCGATTATCTGGGCTTGACCATCGAGACCGTCAGCCGGGTTGTCTCCGACCTGAAGCGGCGCGGGGTGATCCGGGTCGACAAGGCGGACAAGATCCACCTGAACAAGGTCTGCACCCTTTGTCAGATGACAGGGATGCACTGACCCGCGCTCCATCAGCTATCGGCAAGTGTTTTCAAAGGCTGCGGAACTCCGCAGCCTTTGACTTTGGTCAGAGCTGAAAGCGTGCTGCCTTCTTGCGGATGGCCATTCCCGTTGACATTCACGATGTCATACCAACCTCACTAGATAGGAACCGATCTGACCGTGTTTGGGGACTGTTCGGCAAGGAGCCGGTTGCAGGGCGATATGGTTTATCGTTCAAAACCTGGGACGCAGCTGAACAGTCCTCAAACACGGCCTTGGTGGCCTGCTCCGGCCCGCCGGACTGCGTTGCGCCGCTTGAACGGCCAAAAAGGCCGTCTTGCGCAACGCGCCTTGCCGGCCAATCCAGACCAGCGCCATCAGATGGGTTTCTATCTATTGAGGTTGGTATCAAGCAGCGGAAGGCGTCACAACTTGAGAGCAGCACACACTAAACAGCTGCGGAATGCCGGGCTCTTCCGGAGGCCTGGCTGTCAGCCAGATAGGCATCGAAAGCGGCTGCGGCGAGGCGGACATAGGGGCGCCCGGTCTTGGTCACCCGAAGCGTGAGGCCGTTCTCCGGCCCGGCCCCGGCAGTGTCCAGCACCACCAGGTTGTCCCGGACAAGATCCTCAAGTGCAGTGAACGCATCGCCAAGCGCCTGAAGCGACAGGCCGTGGAGCGAGCAGGCCGCCGCCAGATCGCATTCATAGTTGGTCATCAGATCTTCAATGATATGCGCCCGCAAGCGGTCGTCAGGGGTCAGCGCCAAGCCCTTGGCGATCGGCAATTCGCCCGCCAGGATGCTGCGCCGCCAGCTGCCCACGTCGGAGAAGGTCTGGATGTATCCGTTGGTCAGCCGACCGATGGAGGAAACGCCAAATCCGATCAGCTGTTCACCTTGATCCGTCGTGTAGCCTTGGAAATTCCGCTTCAGGCTGCCCTTGGCAAGCGCACTGGCCATGCTGTCATCATGTCTGGCGAAATGGTCGAGCCCGATGGCGATGTATCCGGCCTTCAGGAGAGCGGCCCGCGCCAGGTCCGCCAGTTCGAGCCGTTCGGCCGCAGAGGGAAGGGCGGTTTCGTCAATCAGCCGCTGGTGCTTGCGCATCCACGGCACATGGGCATAGCCGAACAGTGCGATCCGTCCGGGCGCTAGCGCAACCGTCTTGTCAACCGTATCGAGGATCGTGTCGGGTGTCTGGCCCGGCAGCCCGTACATCAGATCAAAATTGAGCGCCTCAAGCCCGGCAGCGCGCAGGAAGCCCGCCGCCTGTACCACAACCTGATAGGGCTGAACCCGGCCGATGGCCTTTTGGACGTTCAGATCAAAATCCTGTACCCCGAGGCTCGCTCGATTGACCCCGATCAGCGCCAGCATCTCAGCCAGGTCTTCCGTCACCAGCCTTGGGTCGAGCTCGATGGCATGTTCCAGATCTGGAGCAAACTCGAACAGGACCCGCATCAGGCCGGTCAGGTTCAAGAAGCTGTCTTTCGGCAAGAGGCTGGGCGTGCCGCCGCCCCAGTGGATATGTCGTACGGGCCCGGCGTGCTCCAGGAATCTGGCCACCATGCTGATTTCCTGGCCAAGCGTGGCCGCATAGGCCTTCAAGGGGGCGTCCTGCCGGGTTGCCTTGGTATGGCAGCCGCAATAATGGCACAGCTCCCGGCAATAGGGCACATGCAGATAGAGTGACAGGCTGTCCTCCGGCCCGATGGCCCGGAGCCAGTCCGCATAAACCTCAGAGGTGACGCCGCGATGAAAATGCGGAGCTGTCGGATAGCTGGTGTAGCGCGGGACATTGCGCAGTGCATAGGAAAGCGGATCTTGGGTCATGGGGCCATGATCCGGGCAAATGGGCGGCGATGCCTTGATATCGCTCAAGACCGGACGGATTTGGGGCGCGCGCGCCTGCACCCTCTGGCGCAAGTTTATATGTTGATCGATGCAATCCATCATGACGGCAGGAATCAATGCCGCTAGAAAGGGCTGCAAACGACTGGCCGTCCGCTTGCGCCGGACAAAACTCTATGTGTGCATGACCCCTGACATCAAAACCAGCCCTGTTCTTGCTTTGTGTCTAACCGTGGTGGTGGCCGCGTTTGGGGCCTGGGGGTTTTATCTGCTGGATTTGCCCGCCGCCTGGCTCTCCGGCGCCATGGTGTTTGTGGCGATTGCCACCTTTTCCGGCATGCCCACAGCCATTCCGGACCGGCTCCGGGACGGGCTGTTTGTCGTGATAGGAATATCCATGGGCCAGGGGGTGCGCCCCGAAGTGGTGGAGCGCATCGGTGATTGGCCGGTCTCCATGGCTCTGTTGCTGGTGGTGGTCGTCAGCGTCACCCTGGCGGGCTATGCTGTCCTGCATTTTGGCGCCAAATGGTCCAGGGAGACAGCCTTTTTTGGAGCGATCCCCGGGGCCTTGTCCTATGTGATTGCGCTGGCGACGGACCGGGGGGCTGATCTGCCGCGCATTGCCTCAAGCCAGTCACTGCGGCTTTTTGTTCTGGTGGCTGTTCTTCCCTATGTCATCGCGCACAGCAGCGGGACGCTGGACCCCTCAGGTGCGGCCGCTGCCGTGTCGAACTGGTACGAGATCGCCCTTGGCGGTGGGCTGTGTGTGCTGGCAAGCCTGCTGACGGTGTGGTTCAAGGTACCGGGCGGCTGGATGACCGGCGCGTTTTTCATGAGCGCGGGATTGAATGCATCCGGCGCCATGACCCTGGTGCTGCCGCCGGTCCTGATTGTGCCCTGTTTCACCCTGATGGGAGCCATGATCGGCTGCCGCTTTGCCAGCATGACCTTCCGCCAGTTTGTCAGCGTGCTCGGGGCCTCCTGTGCCGCCTTTGCGGCGGCCTTTGGCACCTCGGTTGCCGGCGCATTGCTGGCCTCGTTTCTGGTGGGTATTCCCTTCGGACAGGCGCTGCTGGCCTATGCGCCCGGTGGCCTGGAAGTCATGACGCTTCTGGCCTTCATGCTGCATCTGGACCCGGCCTTTGTCGCGGCTCATCAGATCGCCCGGTATACGGGCATGGTCCTGCTGCTGCCGGCGATCACCAGCCTGGTGCTGGGCAAGACCAGGGTGGAAGCCGGCCGGGGAACGCCCCGAACGACGGATTGAAAACGTCCGGATTCCAGAGCATCGTGCAGACTTATTGCAAGATGCCATAGGCAGCAGCGGTCAGGAAAAAAGCCGAGGATATGCGCAAGCTGCGGACCTGTGCCGTCCACGGTACCCCCAACCTGTCACTCCGCAGCGTGATGCGGTGGGGTCCACCATCTGAGCGGGTGGCAGTGGCCTTTGGGAGGATTCCACTTCGGAGCCCGGAAGAATTGCCCCGTCATAGACAATCGTGCTGCCGCTTTTCAACTGGGGAGAATGATGGGCAGCTTTCCGCTGTCGAGATTTCCTGGCGGCGATCTTTCCAGCAAGGCTTTCAGGAGATCAGAAGAGGGCCCCGCAATACTCTCAAGCGCGGCATATGCCGCTTCCGTCCAGTTCTGCATGCCGTCTGCCAAGGCTTCGGTGTAAGGCCGCACCTGAAGTCTCTGTAAAAACAGAAGGCTGCTTGCTTTGCTAAGGATCGGGGCTAAGCGCTCATTTGATTCAAAAACGCCAGCATGACATCGGCAGAGGGCATTGGCAGAATCGCGCTGACGGTTTCCGGCAGCAGCCCGGCTACCTCTTGGTTCGCAAGCCCGGTTACCGCACCAAGCGGGCCGCGGAAACCATGGTTTTTCCAGGCAAGTTCCTGGAGGCTCGGGCTCAGCAGGGCCTCCAGCAATCTGTCACTTTCTGGTGCGATTGTAATGAGCGGATGGGCGGAAAACGCGGTTGGACGGGGATAAAGCACGGCTGGTTTGGGACCGTTGCTCCCAAGGACACGCTGCCAGCGGGCCGGATCTGCCAGAATCCATTCAACAAGCTGGTTTTCGTAACCAACGACCATCGGTTCCGCACCGAAACCGCCGGACAGATACTGATCAAACAGTTTCCCGGAGGACGAGGACTTTAGTCCCATGCCACGGAAAACCTCCGCTGCCCGTTCGCCATGTTCTGCCAAAGCAGCCTTGTCCGCGACATCTCCGGTGAGAAGGCTGAGGACCAGACCGGCAAACATAAACCCAGAATTGGAGCGGTTGGGATCGGTTGAGACGATCCGGGCCTTCCCATAGAGCCCGTCGACCCCGAGGCCCGACCAGTCTTCTCCTGAAAGAACTGCGTCCAGATAGGCGGCCAGGTCGAAGGCGTTGTGCCCCTGCGCAGTCACGCTGACCAGCCCGTTCTTTTTCAACCCTTCGACGACAGGTTCCCAAGAGTAGACCACGATCGGCGAGTTCAAAATGACTTGGTCCCGGCGGATCTTAACCCCGTTTTGCCGCGCGATATCGACCATGGTGGCAGACGAGGGCCAAAGGAATTGCGGGTTTTGCGCGAGGATCGCTGGCTCGCGCACCATTTCGACTGACCCCGCGACCCTCGCATCCAGGGTGAGCCCCCAGCCGCGCAGGGCGCTTTCAACGGACGGGTCCTCAATGAAGGAGCGTTTTTCCCCCCCAAGGAAGCCGAAAAGATGTGTCTTTTCCCCCAGAAGGCCCTGGAGTTCCGGCTGGTCTTTCAGGGCCACATAAGCACCGGTTCCAGCAGCGCTCAAGCCGAGCAATCCCAATCCGAAAGTGCGCCGTGAAAGTGCCATTAACGCTCCAGATCTTCTTTCAGGGAGGCTTCCAGCAGCCTCAGGTCAACATCCAGGGTGCCTAGCTCTGTCTCTGCGAGCGAATCCGCATAATGCACAAAGGCATCTTCCAGCTTTTGGATCACCTTCGTTACCTCGCCAACACGGTCCGGGTTGGGGGAGCGCTTGCGTTCCAGCACCACGTAGCCTTCGGAAATATCGGCTGCCTTGGGTAAATAATAGCTCAAGAAGCGGCGCACTGATGAGGCCGTCGCGGGATTGGCCTCTACACGGGCAAAGATGTCAGAAGCGATCTCGGACAGATGGGCGACCTGATGTTTTACTTGCGCGTTTGCAATCGTCCGGGCGGCCTGATCGAGGCGCTCTGCGGAAGGGGCGGCTTCGGAAAGCAGATCTCTGGCAAAGGCGAGCCGTTGTTTGCCGATCCCTGCGACGTTGAAACCTTCAAACAGACGCTTTGGGGCCAGCAGGATCACAAGCCCGGCAAAGGCTGTCAGAACAACGGGCAGGGCGATGACAAACGGCATACCCAGCCAGATGAACACGGGCAATCCAAGAGCCGCAACAAGGCCGGCCACGATCCAGTTGGCATCCTTTCCCAACATCATGAGCCTAGTTGTATCCGCGTGCGGAGCGGAAGGCTCCTGCCAAATTCTTCTGGCCGTCAAAAACCCGGGCAGATGTGGCGGCCGCAAGCGCTTCCAGCTGGCTCTTGTCAGCATTGCCAAAGGTGATCCCGAAGACAGGAACTTTCGGGGAGGTTGCCTTCCACAGGGACAGGAACCGGTTGAGGTCGCCATCACTCTTGCCATCTGTCAACATGACGATGGCGGGCAGATAACTGGTCACATCAGCAGTAGCGGCAATATCCTTCAGTGCGGTTTCCGCACAGGCATACATGTTGGTCCCACCGTCAGCCTGTTCAAATCTGAGTTGGCTCAAAAGGGTCTTCTGGTCTTGCGGGTTGCCGCTCGCGTCCTTCCGGTTCCGGACCCTGGAGGCGAATGGATAGACAAGGATCTTGTCCTTTGGGGACCATTGCACCAGTACTTTGCTGGCTTCTTCCGGGGTGAACAAAAATCCCATGGCTTGATTTAGCTGCTTGACGCCCTGGCCTTGCATGGATCCGGAAAAGTCCAGGCAGAGGGCGGTCAGGGACGGTTTGCGCAGGGCGCTTTGATAGAGATCCAAGGCCTGCCTGATCACGGCCGGTTCGGGTTTGCGGATGGCGGTTACCATACGTTCAGGATCAAAATTCCAGTCTGGCTCCTTTGGAGCTGAAATCTCCGGGCCTGCAAGAGGTATGCGCCGGCCGGTCTGGGCTATGCGCTTTGCGGTCGCCTCGGACTGCAGATAAGTCACAAGCTCTGTAAAGAAGGTTTCGACTTCCTTCCCGCGTCCGCGATCGACAAACCCGAGTGGAGAATCGGCAATTGCAACACCATCGGCCGGATAGACTGCGTAAAGAAGTTCATCGCCCGATTGCCGGAGCTGGTCATTGGTCTCCTTCAGCACGGCCTCATAGTTCCACATCGCATCGAAATGCGTGCCTTCGGCTGCAGATTTGACATAGAGATCGGCCAGCCAGCCGGAGGACCCGGAAGACCGGGCCACACCGGACAGCAGCTCGCTCACCGTGCGTTGCACATCGGGTTTGTCGAGATCGCCCGGTTCGATCACAGCGGAAGCCCCGCCAAGGGCACTCGACAGCATGGCGAGATAGGCGCTGGCGCCGGAATTTGACTGAGTTGCCGATGTCATCAGGAATTTGAGCTGGCCGGAGCGCACGGCTTTCAGAATATCGTCCATGCGGACATCGGTTCCGACCCAGCCAAGTTCCTGCGCCTTGGACGTGCGGACCCCGAGAATGACGGGCATTTGAGCAATGGAGGTGGCGTGTTTGACGCTGCGGCCGGTGTCGAACAGGTCGATCCACACGCTGGACGCCGGCCAGACCGCATCACTGTCGATGCCCTCCTGGCTGCCGAGCGCAAGGCCGATGTCCAAAGACCCTTGATAGGCAAAGGTACAGTCCATGCCGTTTTCGCTGCAGAATTCTTCCACGATGGGCTGCAGCACCCGGTTTTCCGAACCGGCAGTAATCTTGAACGGTGTGGCGGGGCCAACATTGCAGCTGGCAAGGGCGAGGCAAGCGACGGCCGTCAGAAAGCCGTTCAGATTCAGACGAAGGGGCATAAGCCTGCTCCCCTAGTTGGCGCTGGTCAGGGCGGATTTCAGTTCTGCAGTCATGGTCTCCATCTGCCGTTCTGCATCCGCGCGTTTCCGGCGGCCGTCCTCCTGAACGCGCAACACTCCCTGGATCGTGTCGATCAGGTCCGTGTTCGCCTGCTGAAGTGTTTCGATATCGACAATCCCGCGCTGGGATTGCTCTTCAATGGAAATCGCCTGATCCTTCATCATCTGGCTGGCTTCGCGGATCATCTGGTTCGTGGTGTCTGTCACCTGCTTTTGCATATCGAGTGCCGCTTTCTGCCGGTTGAGCCCGAGCAGAATAACCATCTTTTGTTTCCAGGCCGGAACGGTGAGGGTCGAGGTGGCTTGCAGGTTCTCAATCAGGGTTTCATCACCAGCTTGCACGATGCGGATTTGCGGCAATTGCTGGATACCGAGCTGGCGGGCTTGCTGGAGATAGAAGATCCTTTTTTCAAGCCGGTCGATCGCCTGAACCGCGTCCTGATAGGATTGGGCTTCCAGAAGGCCGTCATGGGAGCCAGTCTGTTCAGCGGCCGCTTTCAGCTTCGGCAGCTCTTCGCTCCGGTAGCGCTCGGCAAAGGCTTTGCCTGCCTCCACATGGGCATCCAGCTTCAAGATGGACTGCGTGGTTTCCTCATGCAGGTCATCCAGCATGGCAATGTCCCGCCGCAACGTGTCCTTGTGCTTGTCCAATTCCAGCCCGATCCGGTCGATCTGACCGGACACATCCTCAAATTCCTGCTTGAACCGCTCAAGTCTTGCTTTGGCGGAGCCGAAGATACGGGACAAAAACCCTTTTTGCTGCAGCGATGCAGGATCCAGGCTCTTGGCCTTCAGAAGAATGTCGCTGAGAAGCTGTCCGGTATCACCTATGTCCTTGTTGCGGATCTGGCCCAGAATACGGTCGGCATAGTCGGTCACGGACTTTTGGGCCCCATCGCCGAAAACCGAAATACCGGCTCGGTCGGACAAATCAATCCGCTCTCCGATCCGGGCAATCTCGGCAGGGTCAGCCTTGACCATCGGCAGGGTTTGCGATGGTGCCGCAAGAGGGGTCGGATCGGATGATGCCATTCAACGGGCCTTTCAAAACATAGATTTCAGCAATCTCAGATCGGATTTCTCACATATCTTTTCAAGCAGCGCTTGAAATGGGGGTGAGACTTTCTGCACCGTTCCAATTCGGCGCCAAAGTGTCAAGGTGATGTGATCGTTCGATGACACTCCTGTATCCGTGCAAAACTTTGCGAGGAAAACGGTTGTCCGGGCCGCAGGTGTTACGCCGAGTTCCGGAGCGCCTGGGGGCGCTAAGTTGCCCCTCAACTCCTCTCATTCATGGATAAAATGCAGCTGGTCAAAGCTCCGGCGCCAGTCCGCAACGCGCCCGGCCATGCCGGCCGGGTTGTTGGAGCGCAGGGCTTCGGCCACAAGCCTGGCCAGACGGGGCATGTCCTCAACCGTCATGCCCCAGCGCACAATCTCCGGTGTGCCGAGGCGCAATCCGTTCATGTCGCCGTCCACCGGGGCAAGGGGCAGGCCGATGCCGCAGGCCAGAAAGCCTGCCTGCCGCAGCTTCTTCGCAACATTTTGCCCGCCACCAAAGGCGGCAGCTTCCAGGGCGAACTGGTGGGAGGCCGTCGCGCCTTGGGAGGTTGTGAAGACCGGCAGGCCTTCCCCAGCCAGCGCGGCTGCAAGCGCCTTGGCTGTGGCGGCCATTTCCTGCGCATAGGCGGCCCCATGGTCTTGCCAGTCCAGAAGGGAGACGGCCAGGGCTGCGGATTTGGCCGCATCGAAATTTGCCGTCAGGCCGGGAAAGGCGATGGCATCGAGCCGCTCGGAGAGGCTTTGCTCATTGGTCACGATCAGCCCACTGGGCGGGCCGCCAAGGCTTTTATAGGTGCTCATGGTCATCAGATGAGCGCCTTCTTCCAGCGGATTGGCAAAGACGCCGCCAGCGATCATGCCGCATTGATGGGCCGCGTCGAACAGGACAAGAGCCCCTACTTCATCGGCGATCGCCCGGATCTCTGAGACCGGGTGGGGAAAGAGGTTCAGGCTCATGCCGATGGTGATGAGCTTGGGGCGCAGGTCCAGGGCCTGGGCCCGCAAGCCTTCCAGATCAACCGAATAACCATCCGCATCAACCGGCGCTTCATATATGTCCAGCCCATAAAGACCGGCGCAGCCAGGGGCATGATGGGTCACATGCCCGCCAATGCGCGCAGGGGGCGCGATAATCCTGTCTCCGGGTTTGGTGACCGCCATAAAGGCATAGAGATTGGCAAGGGCGCCAGAGGCTACGCGGATTTCCGCATAGTTGGCCTTGAACACCGCCCGGGCAAGTTCGGCGGCGATCACCTCGATTTCCTCAATGGCTTCCAGTCCGGTTTCGTATTTGTCCCCCGGATAGCCAAGCGAAGGCCGGGAGCCGAGACCGCTGGCCAGAAGCGCTTCTGCGCGCGGGTTCATCACATTGGTGGCCGGATTGAGATTGAAGCAGTCCTGCTCGTGGATTTTGCAGTTCTCCGCCACAAGCTGATCGATCCGTGCGGCGATCTGGCCGGAGGACAGCAGACGCAGGCTGCCGGTGATGTCATCAATGCGAGTGGCCACATCTTTAGGCAGCCAGGGTCTGAGGTCTGTTACGGGCATAGCACGGTCTCCAACAAGGTCGATGCAAGGGTGGCGCGGCTCTTGCCAGGCTGCAAATCAGATTTTAGAAAAATAAGGGCTAGAAAAAATAGGTCTTAGAGATGCCCGTTTCCCCTCCGGTCCCCAGGCTGCCGTCCTTGAATGCATTGCGGGCCTTTGAAGCTGCCGCCAGATTGGGGGGATTTGCCCTGGCCGCCGAGGAGCTTGGTGTGACACCCGGGGCTGTGTCTGCGCAGATCAAGTCGCTGGAAGAGGAGATCGGAGCGGCGCTTTTTGCCCGCAGCGCAAAAGGCGTGCAGCTCACTGCGGTGGGGCAAAGGGCCTTGCCGTCCTTCGTGGACGTGTTTGATGCCCTCAGTCAGGCGGTGCGCGATTTGCGTCAGGATGGTGCGCCTCACAAGGTGCATATTGCCGCGCTGCCCGCGCTGGCACAGCTCTGGCTTGCGCCCCGCCTGCCAGTGTTGCGGCGAAAGCTTCCCGGCATCGACATATCCATCACCGCCATGGAAAAGCCGCCCAACCTCAAGCGAACTCCCTTTGATCTATGCCTGTTTTATCTGGATGATGCCGGTGGCCCGGAGAGAACCACCATCAGGGACGACGTGCTTCCGGTCTGCACTCCGGAAATTGCCGAAGGTTTGACACGCCCGGAAGACTTGGCGTCCGCCATCTGTCTGACGGATGCCACCTGGAAAAACGATTGGGCGCTGTGGCTCGACCATGTGCTGCCCGGCAAGGCGCTTGTACCCAAGGGGCCGGTTTTCTCGCTTTATGCTGTGGCGGTTCAGGAAGCCCTGAACGGGGCTGGAGTTTTGATGGCGCACCGGTCACTTGTGGCAGCCCATCTGGAAACGGGCGAATTGGTGGCGCCGTTCCAGCTCGCGGTGCCTTTGCATGAGCAAATAACGCTCTGGAAGCAGCCTGGAAGCCATCAGAACCAAATGCTTGAAAAGATTATTGAGTATCTGGAACTATCCGAAGTGGACTAACTACATGAGGGAGATTGAGTATCATTTGAAGCAGCTTTTGGTTGACCTGGAAAAAGGCGGGGAGAACGTTTCACGCGCCTGTGGTTTAGCTGCGGCATCTTGGCAAAACCGGCCGTGTTCCGGACTGTCCACACCCGCTTCTTGACATGGATCAACGCGCCCCGGGCGGACTCATGCGCAAGGTCGTCCCATCATTGGCACCTTTCATAGGTTCTAAAATTTGGGGCGCGAAATGGCACAAAATAAGGCCGGACTGGTCTCGCTCGAGGAGGGGGGCTTCGCCATCTTCCTTGTGTTGCTTGCATTCGCCTGCATCATCATCGCAGGCAAGACGTTCGATCAGGTAATGGCATTTCACGCAGGTCTCGGCGCCTTGTTCGCCGCGGTCAGCGTGTTCCTGATCTTCAAGAATTACTTTGAGGACGGTGGGGAGCCGGTCCCTCAGGAGATCGGCGGAAAGCCGAATTACAATCTCGGTCCGGTCAAGTTTGCCTCGGCAGCGGCCATGTTCTGGGGCATTGCCGGATTTCTGGTGGGGCTCATCATTGCCCTGCAGCTGGCCTGGCCGGTTCTGAACTTTGATCTGCCGTGGACGAATTTCGGCCGTTTGCGGCCGCTGCACACCTCAGCGGTGATCTTTGCCTTTGGCGGCAATGTGTTGCTGGCCACCTCCATGTATGTGGTTCAGCGCACCTGCCGTGCGCGCATGCCGGGCAAGGTGCTGCCCTGGTTCATTGTGCTCGGCTACAACGTTTTCATTGTGATTGCGGGCACGGGCTATCTGCTGGGAACCACCCAGGGCAAGGAATATGCCGAGCCGGAATGGTATGCCGACCTGTGGCTGACCATTGTCTGGGTCTGCTACCTGCTGCTGTTCCTGGGCACCCTCTGGAAGCGCAAGGAGCCGCATATCTATGTGGCCAACTGGTTCTATCTCGCGTTCATCGTGACGATTGCGGTTTTGCACCTGACCAACAATATGACCATTCCGGTCTCGATCTACTCGACCAAGTCCTACATTGTCTGGTCCGGGGTTCAGGACGCTATGGTACAGTGGTGGTATGGCCACAACGCGGTTGGCTTCTTCCTGACCGCCGGTTTTCTGGCCATCATGTATTATTTCATTCCCAAGCGGGCCGAACGGCCGGTCTATTCCTACCGGTTGTCCATCGTGCACTTCTGGGCACTGATCTTCATCTACATCTGGGCCGGACCGCACCATCTGCATTACACGGCTCTGCCGCAATGGGCCTCCACCCTCGGCGCGACCTTCTCGATCATTTTGTGGATGCCCTCCTGGGGCGGCATGATCAACGGGTTGATGACCCTGTCGGGTGCCTGGGACAAGCTCAGAACCGACCCGGTGCTGCGCATGATGGTGGTCTCTGTCGCCTTTTACGGCATGTCGACTTTCGAAGGCCCTCTGATGAGCCTGCGATCAGTCAACTCCCTGTCGCATTATACGGACTGGACCATCGGCCACGTGCATTCCGGGGCCCTGGGCTGGGTCGGCTACATTTCCTTCGGGGCGCTGTACTGCCTGATTCCCTGGCTGTGGAACAAGAAGGGCCTTTACTCGCTGAAGCTGGTGAACTGGCACTTCTGGCTGTCCACGCTCGGCATCGTTCTCTACATCACAGCCATGTGGGTGTCCGGGATCATGCAGGGCCTGATGTGGCGCGCCTATGACAGCCTCGGCTTCCTGGAATACTCCTTCGTGGAGACCGTGGAAGCGATGCACCCCTTCTACATCATCCGTGCTCTGGGGGGCGGGCTCTTCCTCGCCGGTGCCCTGATCATGGCCTACAATCTCTGGATGACCGTCTATCGTGGCGAGGCTGAAGAAGCTGACACCACGCCTGCCGGCTCCCTGGCTCCGGCCGAATAAGGGAGGGACAGACAATGTCTGCATGGAAAAAACACGAAATCTTCGAGAAGAACTCCTTCATTCTTCTGATCGGGATCGTCGTCATGATCGCCATTGGCGGTCTGGTCGAGATTGCACCTCTCTTCTACCTGAAGAGCACGATCGAGAAGACTGAAGGCATGCGGCCCTACACGCCGCTGGAACTGGCCGGGCGGGACATTTATGTCCGCGAAGGCTGCTATCTCTGCCATTCGCAGATGATCCGGCCGATGCGCGACGAATTGGAACGCTATGGTCATTATTCCCTGGCGGCGGAAAGCATGTATGACCATCCGTTCCAATGGGGCTCGAAACGCACAGGGCCGGACCTTGCCCGCGTCGGCAACAAATATTCCGACGACTGGCATGTGGAGCATTTGATCAATCCCCGCTCGCTGGTTCCGGCCTCCATCATGCCCGGTTATCCGTTCCTGGCGGAAACCAAGCTGACCACCCGGGACATTCAGGCCCATCTGTCGGTCAACTCGATTGTTGGCGTGCCCTATACCCAGGAGCAGATCGACAATGCGAAATCCGACATTCTCGGTCAGGCCATGCCGGACTCCGACGCAGCTTACGAGTTTGAGGAACGCTGGCCGGACGCAAAGATCCGCGACTTTGATGGCAATCCGAAGGAAGTCACCGAAATGGATGCTCTGGTCGCCTATCTTCAGGTACTGGGCACGATGGTCGACTTCTCGATCTACGACAACGCAGCCAACGCGAGGTAAGAGCCATGGACGAAACCTATAGCGCGTTCGCGGCCTTCGCTCAGACCTGGGGCCTCCTCTATTTCATGTTCCTGTTTGGCATCGTTCTGGCCTATGCCCTTTGGCCGCGAAACGCGAAAAAGTTCGACGATGCTGCCCAGATCCCGTTCCGGGAGGACTGAACGATGACCGATATACACGACAAGGAAGTGGACCAGATCTCGGGGGTCGAAACGACCGGCCATGAGTGGGATGGTCTGAAAGAGCTCAATAACCCGCTGCCCAAATGGTGGCTCTATATCTTCTATGCCTGCATTGTCTGGGCAGTCATCTACTGGGTGCTGTACCCGTCCTGGCCGCTGATTTCCAGCTATACGACCGGGATACTCGGGGCAAACCAGCGCCAGGAAGCGGTGGCGGCCTATGATGAAGGCGTGGCCGGGCGGGCGCAGTTTGCCGACAAGATCGTGGCAACCCCTCTTGAGGACATCACCAAGGATCAGGATCTTCTGCAATTTGCCCTGGCCAATGGCCAGGCCGCCTTTGGCGACAATTGCGCGCCATGCCACGGCTCCGGTGCCACCGGTGCGGAGGGCTATCCGAACCTTCAGGACGATACCTGGATCTGGGGCGGCACGCTGGAAGACATCTATACGACACTGCTTTACGGCATCCGCTCGGGCAATGACGACGCCCGGATCGGCGACATGCCGGCCTTTGGGGCCGATGAGCTGCTGACCCGCGAGGAGATCATGCAGGTCTCCAACTTCGTTGCTTCGCGGGCCGGACTGGAGACCCAGGAGGGTGTCGATCTGGCTGCCGGGCAGGTGCTCTACGAGGACAACTGCGCGGCCTGCCATGGTGACAATCTGGAAGGCCTTCAGGAGGTCGGGGCACCCAGCCTGCTGTCGGCACACTACCTTTATGGAAAGTCGCTGGACCACATCAAGGCGCAGGTCACCCGTCCGCGCAACGGGGTGATGCCCGCCTGGGTCGACCGGCTCGACCCGGCCACCATCAAGTCGCTGACGGTTTATGTCCACTCCTTCGGGGGTGGTCAGTAGACCTGCGCTTGAATGAGACCTGAAACGGGGCGGGGAGGCCGGTGGAGAGGCCTGATTTCCCGTCCCATTTGATCCGGCGCAAGGTGTGACGCTTTGCACCGGTCTATTTTGAAACAACGCTGATAATTTGACCAGCGTGACGAGGCGGCTGCACTGAGCCGCTTCCGGCTTGAACTGGCTGGCGGCCATCCGGACGCACCTTCTCGGATGCAGGACTGCCGGCCGGAATCCCGGCGAACGATCCTATTGGGGCTGGATCGGTGAAGAGAGGACGGACGGTATGTCTGCGGACACCGATACGCATGAGGGCGAACACTCCGAAGAGTGGTTTGCGTCGGCCAAGAAAATCTACCCCATGGCAACACACGGTCTGTTCCGGCGGATCAAGTGGGCTTTGCTGTTCATCACTCTGGGCATCTATTATTTTCTGCCCTTCATCCGCTATGACCGCGGTCCGAACGCGCCCAGCCAGGCTGTCCTGATCGATATGGACCACCGGCGGGCCTATTTCTTCTTCATCGAGATCTGGCCGCAGGAAGTCTATTACCTGACCGGGCTTTTGATCATTGCCGCCGTCGCTCTCTTTCTGATGAACGCGGTTGCCGGGCGGATCTGGTGTGGTTATCTGTGTCCGCAAACCGTCTGGACGGATCTGTTTTTGTGGGTGGAACGCAAGGTGGAGGGGGACCGGCGCGAACGGATCGCCCTCGACAAGGATCCGCTTACATTCGACAAGCTGCGCAAACGCGCCACCAAGCACTTTCTGTGGCTGATGATAGCCTGGTGGACCGGCGGTGCCTGGGTGCTTTATTTCAACGATGCCCCGACCCTGGTCTGGCAGCTGCTGACCCTTCAGGCACCCATGGCCGCCTATGTGTGGATCGCGATCCTGACCGCGACCACCTATCTGCTCGCCGGGTTCATGCGCGAGCAGGTCTGCGTTTATATGTGCCCCTGGCCGCGCATCCAGGCGGCCTTGACCGACGAAAAGGCGCTCAATGTCACCTACCGCTGGGACCGGGGCGAACCGCGCGGATCTCTCAAGCAAAACAAGAAACTGGCTGCCCAGGGCCTGCCGGCCGGGGATTGCATCGACTGCTACCAGTGTTTTCAGGTCTGCCCGACCGGGGTTGATATCCGCAAAGGCATGCAGCTCGATTGCATTCAATGCGGTCTGTGCATTGATGCCTGCGACAACATCATGACCAGGATCGGAAAGCCGACCGGGCTGATTGGCTATGATACGGACGAGAATATCGAGCGCCGCCTGGAAGGCAAGGAGCCGGTTTACGAGATTGTCCGCACCCGAACAGTCATCTATGCGGCCGTCATCGCGGTGGTCGGGGCGATCATGCTGTTTGCGCTCATCAACCGGGATTTTGCCGATATCAGTGTCTTGCATGACCGCAATCCGGTTTTTGTCGAACAGTCCGACGGATCGGTCCGCAACGGCTATACGGTGCGCCTGTCCAACAAACGGCGCCATGACCGGGCGTTCATGCTCCATGTGGAAGGCATGCCGGCCAATACCAAGGTGGAAGCGGTCGGCGCCGAGGCCACCTTTGCCGGGCGGCCGATTATCGAGGTCGGGCCGGACACGACCCGCGAAGTGCGGGTGATTGTCGTGTCTCCGCCCTGGGAAGAGATGCCCCATTCGACCCCTGTCACCTTCCGCATCACCGAAAGCGTGATGGGGGAAGTGGTGACGGCAAAAGATACCTTCAAAGCACCAGGCAAACCCTGAGGAGGCCCGGATGACACTGGTTCAGACCCCCATGAAAGACCCCAAGCCCATAACGGGAAAAACCGTGCTGGCCTGGCTGTTAGGCTTCTTTGCCGTTGTCTTTGCTGCAAATGCGGTCTTCATCTATCTCGCGCTCGGGTCCTTCCCGGGCGTGGTGGTGGAAAGTTCCTATGAGGCGGGTCAGGCTTATAACCGGGAACTGGCGGCCGCAAAGGTCCAGGCAGGTCTGCACTGGCAGGTATCCAGCAGCGTCGAACGGACGGGAACAGGCGGTGCCCGCATTCTGGTTGAAGCGGCTGATGCTGCCGGAGTGCCGCTCTATGGGGTGGAGATCAGGGCCTATCTCAGGCATCCGGCCCACGCGCTTGCAGATGTGGACACGGTGCTAAAGGCCGATGGCGGCGGCCGCTATGTGGCGGACCTGAACGCCATTCCGGCCGGGAACTGGACGCTGATCCTGGAAATTGACCGGGATGGAGACCGAAAGTTCAAATCCGAAAACCGTATTTTCCTGAAGGACTGAAGCGACACGCGCCGTGACGATACACCAAAGAGACTGGCAAGCCTTTGTCACCCCCGGACAGGAAGACGGCTCGGTTCATATGGATCTGGCCGTTGACGGGATCACCTGCGCTGCCTGTATGGGAGATATCGAGCGCGGCTTGAAACGCCTGCCCGGGATTCGCAAAGCCCGTGTCAATCTCACCAGCCAGCGGCTTGCGGTCGAGTGGGCGGAAGATCAGACGGGGGCTGATGCGATTGTCGGGGAACTGGCACGGCTCGGCTATACGGCCCATCCCTTTGACCCGGCCAGCCAGAAGGAACGCCAGGACAAGATGGGCAAACATCTGCTGCGCTGTCTGGCCGTGGCAGGGTTTGCGGGCATGAACATCATGCTCCTGTCCGTCTCGGTCTGGTCGGGCAATGCCACGGATATCACACCGGAAACCAGAGATTTCTTCCACTGGCTGTCGGCCCTGATCGCGCTGCCCACGGTCGCTTATGCGGGACGGCCTTTTGTAAAAAGCGCTTTTGGCGCACTGGCGGCCGGGCGGCTTAACATGGATGTGCCCATCGTGATCGGGGTGTTTCTGGCCGTTGCCCTCTCGGTGGTCCAGACGCTGCAGCATCAGCATCACGCCTATTTTGAATCGGCCGTCATGCTGCTGTTCTTCCTGCTGGTGGGCCGGTATCTCGACCACAATATGCGCGGGCGCACCCGATCCTTTGCAGAGAATATCGCGGCCCTCAAGGCGGAAGTCGCCGCCCGGATCGCGCCGGACGGGACCGTGCGTGAAGTGCCACTGTCGAAGATCGTGTCCGGGGATCTGGTTCTGGTCTCAGGCGGAGACCGGGTCCCGGTTGACGGTACGGTGGAGACGGGCCAGTCGGAAATCGACCAGAGCCTTGTCACCGGAGAAAGTGTTCTGGTGCCTGTCACAGAAGGTCAAAGGGTTTATGCCGGCACCTTGAACGGGGCCGGGAGCCTGCAGGTGCGGGTCGAGGCGGCCTCGGGGGCGACCCTTCTGGATGAGGTCAACCGGCTTCTGGAAACCGCTTCCCAGGCGAAATCCGCCTATGTGCGCCTGGCAGACCGGGCGGCCCGTCTTTATGCCCCGCTGGTGCACGGGGCCGCCGCGCTCACCTTTCTGGGCTGGCTTGTGGCCGGTCTTTCCTGGCAGCCTGCCCTGGTGATTTCGATTTCCGTTTTGATCATCACCTGTCCATGTGCGTTGGGGCTTGCGGTTCCGGCGGTTCAGGTGGTTGTTTCCGGGCAGTTGTTCCGCAGGGGCGTGCTGCTCAATTCCGGCGATGCGATTGAACGGCTGGCTGAGGTTGACACGATCCTGTTTGACAAGACCGGCACTTTAACCCTTGCCGAGCCGGAGCTTTGCGGGCGGATCGATCCTGCGGATGACACGCTGGCGCTTGCCGGACGCCTGGCCCTTGCCAGCCGCCATCCGCTTTCTGCTGCGCTCGTCAAGGCGACCGGTGCGCTTGTGCCGCTGCCGGAGGTGGAGGAGATCGCGGGGGCCGGACTGGAGACAGTCTTCGCAGGAGTGTCCTTGCGGCTTGGCAGCCCGTCATTCTGCGGTGCCAGCCCTGGCAGCGTGGACAAGACCTTGAAAACCTTTCCCGATGCGTCCCTTCTGGCTGTGCGGCATGGGGAGCAGCCGGTTCGCTTGCTTGCCTTCCGTCAGCGCTTGCGGCCCGATGCGGGCACTGTTGCCAGCCTGCTGCGGGCACGCGGCTACCGGCTTGAGATTGTGTCGGGGGATACGGAACCCTCTGTGGCCGCGTGTGCAGCAGCGCTTCAGATCAGCACCTGGACGGCGGGCATGAAACCAGCGCAGAAAATTGCCCGGCTGGAGGCCTTGCAGGCGGAGGGAAGCAAGGTTCTGATGGTGGGCGACGGGCTGAATGACGCTCCGGCGCTTGCGGGCGCCCACGTGTCCCTGTCTCCGGTGTCTGCGGTGCATTTGAGCCAGGCGGCCGCAGATGCTGTCTTCCTCGGCGACCGGTTGCAGCCGGTGGCCGACGCTCTGCGGCTCTCCAAAAAAGCGCGGGCGGCCATTGAACAGAACCTCTGGATCTCGGCCCTGTACAATGTGGTGGCCGTTCCGGTGGCGGTTGCCGGGTTCGTGACACCGCTGATGGCAGCCGTTGCCATGTCCGCGTCTTCTCTGGCGGTGACTGCAAATGCCCTGAAACTGAGATGGGGCGATGGAAACAGGGCAGTATCCGTCGCCAGGGCCCCTGGCGCCGGACCGGACCTCAAGAAAGGCTTGGCAGACTGATGGATGTTCTGATTTTCCTCATCCCGATCGCGCTCCTTCTCGGCGCACTTGGCCTGCTGGCGTTCCTGTGGTCCCTCAAGACCGGTCAATATGACGATCTGGAAGGGGCCAAGTGGCGCATCCTGGAAGATGACGATTTGCCCGGCAATTCCCGCTAAAAAGGGGAAACTGAGGGCCGTTATTCAAAAAGGTCAATCGGGGAAAAGGCCAGAAAACTGGAAGAAGAGGATATTCCGGCTGGCCGGTCTCAGGCCAGGATGTTGGACAGGGCCATGGCGACGGCAAGAAGCACGAGCCCGACACCGGACAGAAGCAGCATGTTCTCCTGCAAGCCGCTGGTCCCGGGCACAGACGGTTCTTGCTCGCTTGGCTGCGGCGCCTTCTGTCTGCTGTGGTCCGTATCTGTGGTCATTGCGCTCGTGATCATTGCGTTGATGCATCTTTTCGTTCGTGTGAGAGCTGAAGATGCCAGAACAGCTCTGAAAACCGCGTTAACCGATGGCACTCAAAAAGATTAATTCTTCGCAAGATTACCGGGATGTGAAGCCCGCTTGAGAAACACACATCTTCCTTCCGCCTGGCCGCTTGCCAACGCCTGTACCGCAGAGCGCGTTGGAGCGCTGCGTATAACCCATTCTTCAGATTTTTATGGGAAGACTTGCTGAACCAAGGAGGAATTGGTGAGCCTGGATCTTGCTTCTTTGACGTTTTTGCTGGTCGAAGACAGTGCCTATATGCGCACAATTCTGCGGACGATGCTGCAGGGGTTTGGTGCGCGCCGGATTGTGGAAGCCGAGGACGGAGCCTCAGGTCTGGAAGCGATGGACCGTGCCAATCCGGACATTCTGATCCTGGACTGGGTGATGCCCATTCTGGACGGAGCTGATATGGTGCGCATGATCCGCAGTCCGAACAATCCTTTCGCCTATATCCCGATCATCATGGTGACCGCGCATACGGAGCGCAGCCGCATTGTCGAGGCCCGGCGGCTCGGTGTGCATGAATTGCTGTCCAAGCCGATTTCCGCCAAATCGCTCTATCAAAGGGTGTCCAGCGTGATCCTGCAGCCGCGGGACTTCATCAAGACCGCGACCTATTTCGGTCCGGCACCGCGGGAAATCCGCAACCGTCAGAAAATTTGGCAAGGGGCTCCGGGGCAGCCTCAGGGCCAAGAGGACGGCCAGGGCGAAAACGTCACCGCTGTTGGTTGATCTCTTCGAAAAAGGGGCGTAAGCCGAATGCCTGCCCAGTCTCAGGCTGCTGAGGAAGCCCCCATCTGTGCTGCCTGTCTGGAGGCCGCATCAAGCGCGTCGGCGAACTGGGCCAGGACGTCGAGGTCAACAGTGTAATTGTCGAGAAGAAATTGAGACAGGACATCAATCGGGAGATGCTGATAGCCTTCAATTGCCGCCATCAGGGCTTCAGGTGTATCCAGCCGTTCGCGAAGCTTCATTTTTATCTTCCGCCGAATTGATCTCTTACCGACAATGAGACGACATGGTTAATACTGCGTAAAACCCCTCCGTGCAAGCGCCCGGCGCGCACTGTGGGAATGTGTGATCAATCGTCCACAGCCTTTTGTGGGAATGCCGCAAGAACTACTGGTAAAAGCCATGAATAAGTCGCAATTTCACAATGTTTTTCACGAGGAACTTCATGGCAAATTCCGTTTATATACTGAATGGTCCGAATCTTAACCTGCTAGGCCAGCGGCAGCCGGAGATCTACGGCCATCAAACTTTGGACGACGTTCGTCAGCTTTGTGAAGAGCAGGCCGGGGCAGCGGGAATGCAGCTTGTGTTCCGTCAGAGCAATGCGGAACATGACCTTGTGGACTGGATACAGGAAGCTCGGCAACAGGCGGGGGCGATCATCATCAACCCGGCGGCCTATTCCCATACGTCCGTGGCCATTCTGGATGCGCTTAATGCCTGCGACTGCCCGGTTGTGGAGGTGCATATCTCCAACATCCACAAACGTGAGGAGTTCCGGCACCATTCCTACGTGTCCCGGCGCGCCGACGCCGTGATCGCGGGCTGCGGCACCGAGGGCTATCTCCTGGCTTTGCAGTGGGTTGCAAAGCAGCTGGACAGCAAGGATTAGAGTATGGTGCAGACTTAGCGCACGATACTCTAAACAAGGCTGATGTTCAGTAGCCGTTTCCGCGGAAGAATTCGCGCACGACCGTCTTCCAGAGGATCTGCAGATCCAGGAGGAAGGACTGCCTTTGCAGATATAGAAGATCATAGTCCAGCCGCATGCGGGCGGAGAGCGCATTGACTGTCTCACCCCGGAAACCGTTGACCTGAGCCAGACCGGTGATGCCGGGCCGGACTTTGTGCCGCTTCATGTAACGTGTGTCGAACTGCTCATAGGGCAGACCGGCTGCCAGCATTCCAGGTACATGCGGACGAGGCCCGACCAGGGACATGTCGCCTGTCAGCACATTCACCAGTTGCGGCAATTCGTCGAGATTGCTCCTGCGCAGAAATGACCCGGCCAGCGTGACACGGGGGTCGTTTGTGACGGTCTGGGTGACGCCGGAGCGGTCGCACATATCGACCCGCATGGAGCGGAATTTCAAAATTGTAAAAGGCACACCGTCTTTGCCGTAGCGCTGCTGGCGGAAAAGCACGGGCCCCTTGCTTGTTGCCTTTATGGCAAGGGCAATAAGGGCAAAGAGGGGGGCCAGAAGGACCAGTCCAGCGCCTGCGCCGCAGACATCGAAACAACGCTTTAAGAACGCTTTGGCACGGCCCGGAGCCGAATAGGTGCTGGGGGGCACATTGTCCTGTCCAAACAGGGGCGGATGCAGGGGAACCGGGGCAGACGCATCACGTGGCAGATGGCGCCTTGTGTCGTCGTATCTTACGGATTCATTTGCCAAATTCAGCAAGCCTCAAGCCTGTGCGCACGGTCCAAACGGGTCTGGAAGCAACTTAGAGGAATGTGCTTTTGCGCGCTATGAAATCATTAATAAGTGGTTAATTGAAAGCGTAAAATCCTTTTTGAATTGGCGTCTTGTTAGCACTGCAGTTCAGATGCCGCAACGGTGCTGGAGCGGTTTGTCTGGTAAAATTTTGTAAGAATAGAAAAAAAACTGCCGGCGCCAGTGGCGCCGGCAGTTTTGAATGGCATCGCTCTTGGATGTCTTGGTTGTTTTCTTAGTAGCTGCGACCAACACTTGTGTAATCGAAGCCGCGGGTCTCCATGTAGTCCGGCTTATAGATATTTCTGAGATCCACCACTTTCGGGGTCTTGACCAGCTTTTTGACCCGCTCCAGATCAAGGGCGCGGAACTGGTCCCATTCTGTCACGATGACAACCACATCGGCATTTTCAATCGCGTGGTAGGGGCCGTCGCAGAATAGGACGTCAGTCATCATTTTCCCGGCCTCTTCCATGCTGGCTGGGTCATAGGCACGCACCGTTGCCCCGGCTGCCTGCAATTTTGCGACAATGTCAATGCTCGGCGCTTCGCGCATGTCATCCGTGTTCGGCTTGAAGGCGAGTCCAAGCAGCGCGATCGTCTTGCCGGCCACGTCTCCACCCATGAAGTCGATGACCTTGTCCGCCATCTTCTTCTTGCGCTCTGCATTCACCTCGATCACGGAATCCACGATCTTGAGGCTGGAATTGGCGTCGGCCGCGATCTTGGAAAGGGCCAGCGTGTCCTTCGGAAAGCAGGAGCCGCCATAGCCAGGACCCGCATGCAGGAATTTCGAGCCGATCCGGTTGTCCAAACCGATACCGCGGGAAACCTCCTGAACATTGGCTCCGACGCTTTCGCACAGATCCGCAATCTCGTTGATGAAGGTGATCTTGACCGCAAGAAACGCATTGGCGGCGTATTTGATGAGTTCCGATGTGCGACGGCGTGTCACGATGATCGGCGTCTCATTCAGATAGAGCGGGCGGTAAAGTTCGCGCATGACCTCGGCCGCCGCTTCATCATCCGTGCCAACCACAACCCGGTCCGGGCGTTTGAAATCGTTGATCGCAGCGCCTTCGCGCAGGAATTCCGGGTTGGACACAACCGCAAACTTGGCGTCTGGATTGGTCTTGCGGATGATCGCCTCCACCTCGTCACCGGTTCCGACCGGCACGGTCGATTTGGTCACAATCACCGTGAAGCCTTCGATCAGGCCTGCGATTTCTTCTGCGGCCGCGTAGACATAGGACAGGTCCGCATGGCCATCGCCCCGGCGGGTCGGGGTGCCGACCGCGATGAACACCGCATCGGCCTGGCGGATGGCCTCGCTCGGATCGGTCGTGAAATAGAGCCGCTCTTCGGATACGTTCTTGGCCACGAGATCCTGAAGACCGGGCTCATAGATCGGAATGCGCCCGTCGTTCAAAGCATCAATCTTGGAGGCGTCTTTATCAATACAGGTCACCACGTGACCGAAATCGGCAAAACATGTTCCGGAAACGAGACCGACATAGCCGGTCCCAATCATTGCAACGCGCATGGTAAAATTCCAGTTTCTGACGTTGACCCAAGGCCTGAAGCTCAAGCGCCCTGCGTGACAGCGGGCTGAGAGCTTAACAGCCCGTAGCACGACTTGAGAACCGATGGCTAGTCCCAAAGCCGTCGCAGTCAGGTGTGCTGCAGACCGGGCGGACCTGCGGCGCTAGACAGTCAGAAACCGCCGGACCTCGGTTTCCGACAGATCTGCGCCGGAGCCGGACAGAACGATTTCGCCCCGGTCCATGACGGCATAGTCATCGGCAAGGTCACGGGCAAACTCGAAATACTGCTCCACCAGCACAATCGCCATGGTGCCCTGGTCGCGCAGCCAGGTGATGGCCCGGCCGATATCCTTGATGATCGAAGGCTGAATGCCCTCTGTCGGCTCGTCCAGGACCAGCAGCCGGGGCCGGGTCACGAGCGCCCGGGCGATGGCAAGCTGCTGCTGCTGGCCCCCCGACAGGTCGCCGCCGCGTCGGCCAAGCATGTCTTTGAGCACCGGGAACAAGTCGAAAATCGTCTCGGGAATGAACCTGTCCTTGCGGCTGATCGGGGCATAGCCGGTTTCCAGATTTTCCTTCACCGAAAGTAGAGGGAAGATCTCCCGGCCCTGGGGAACCAGCGCAATGCCTTTGCGGGCCCGGGCATGGGCGGGCAGGTTGGAGATATCCTCACCCTCCCAAAGGATCCGGCCGCTGCTGATGCCATGCTGCCCGGCAACAGCGCGCAAGGTGGAGGTCTTGCCGACCCCGTTGCGGCCCATGAGACAGGTGACTTTGCCGGTTTCAGCGGTCAGCGAGATCCCTTTGAGCGCCTGGGCGGCGCCGTAGTGAAGATTGATGTTTTCGACTTCAAGCATTGTCTTGGACCTTCGGTCAAACGGGAAGCGGCCTGAAAGCCTCTCCTTGGTAAACAGGGACAGGACCTGCTCTAGCGGCCCAGATAGACTTCAACGACCCGCTCGTCGGCAGACACATGATCCAGCGAGCCTTCCGCCAGAACGGAACCTTCGTGCAACACGGTGACCTTCACGCCGAGCGAGCGCACAAAATCCATGTCGTGCTCCACGACAACAACCGAATGATCCTTGGCGATGTCCTTCAAAAGATCCGCCGTTTCCGCCGTTTCCGCATCAGTCATTCCGGCTGCCGGTTCGTCGACGAGAAGAAGCTTCGGATCTTGCGCCAGAAGCATTCCGATCTCCAGCCACTGTTTCTGCCCGTGGCTGAGATTGGCTGCCAGGTCATCCCGCTTTCCGGTCAGCCGGATCAGCTCCAGCAGGGCGTCGATCCTTTTTTTCTCAGCGCCGGTGATAACGTGAAACAAGGTGGCGAAAGGGCCGCGCGGGGCTTTCAGGGCCAGATCCAGATTGTCCCAGACCGTGTGGCTTTCAAACACGGTCGGCTTTTGAAACTTCCGGCCGATGCCGAGTTCGGCAATGGAGGCTTCATCTTCGCCGGTCAGATCGATGGTGCCGTTGAAAAAGACATCGCCTGTGTCCGGCCGGGTCTTGCCGGTGATCACATCCATCATCGTGGTCTTGCCGGCCCCGTTGGGGCCGATAATGGCGCGCATTTCACCCGGCGCCACGGTCAGGGACAATTCGTTGAGCGCCTTGAAACCGTCAAAGGACACCGAGACCCCGTCCAGGTAAAGCAGGCTGCTGGTGCGTGTCATGATCTACTCCGCTGGCTGAGGCTGCGGGCCACCGGCAGGCTTTGCCGGTGCGTCGGGGAGGGCGCCGGACACAGCCGGGTCCTTTGGCGTCAAAGGGGCAGTGTCCGCCTTGACCGGTGGCGCCGGAGGCGTGCTGCTGTCTTCTCCCGAGCCGGTCCTGGAAGAGCGGTTGCGCCTGGACGACCAGAGAGAGCCCAGGGTGCCGACAATGCCCTTGGGCAGGAACAGGGTGACGACCACAAAGAGACCGCCCAGAGCGAACAGCCAGATATCGGGCAGGGCGGCGGTGAACCATGTCTTGGCAAAATTCACCAGAACGGCCCCAAGCACGGCACCCACAAGGGTCCCCCGGCCGCCAACCGCAACCCAGATCACCACTTCGATCGAATTGGCGGGGGCAAATTCCCCCGGATTGATGATGCCGACCTGCGGCACATAAAGCGCGCCGGCGATCCCTGCCATCATGGCAGAGAGGGTCCAGACAAACAGCTTGTAGTGCTCCACCCGGTAGCCCAGGAACCGGGTTCTGCTTTCCGCATCGCGCACGGCAACCAGGACCTTGCCCAGCTTGGAGCGGGTGATGGCCCGGCAGATCACGAAACATGCCATCAAGGCCACCCCGGAGGCGGCGAACAGACCGGCCCGCGTCGTGTCGGCCTGAATACCGAAGCCTAAAATGTCCTTGAAATCGGTTAGGCCATTGTTACCGCCAAAGCCCATGTCATTGCGGAAAAAGGCCAGCAGCAACGCATAGGTCAGTGCCTGGGTGATGATGGACAGGTAGACACCGGTCACGCGGGAGCGGAAGGCAAACCAGCCGAATATGAACGCCAGCAGGCCAGGCACCAGCAGCACCATCAGCGCCGCAAACCAGAACATGTCGAATCCGTACCAGTACCAGGGCAGCTCCTGCCAGTTCAGGAACACCATGAAATCGGGCAGGACCGGATCCCCATAGACCCCACGGGTGCCGATCTGGCGCATCAGATACATGCCCATGGCATAGCCGCCGAGGGCGAAAAACGCCGCGTGGCCCAGCGAAAGAATACCGCAATAACCCCAGACCAGATCAACCGCGAGGGCGAGCAGGGCATAGGTCAGATATTTGCCCATCAAGGTGACTGCATAGGTGGGCACATGGAAGGGGGAGCCTTCCGGCACCAGCAGATTGCCGGCCGGCACCAGAATGATCACGGCGGCCATGATGGCCAGAAACAGACTGGCCCGGGCATCCATGGCACGGAAGAGAAAGGAGGACATCATGCTTCGACTGCCCGGCCCTTGAGGGCGAACAGGCCCCTTGGACGCTTCTGGATAAACAGGATGATGAAGACGAGCACAAAGATCTTGCCGAGAACCGCCCCGGCATAAGGCTCAAGGAACTTATTGACGACGCCGAGGGTGAGTGCGCCGACCAGAGTGCCCCACAGATTGCCGACACCGCCAAAAACGACCACCATGAAGCTGTCGATGATGTAGCCTTGGCCCAGATTGGGAGACACATTGTCGATCTGGGAAAGGGCAACCCCTGCAATTCCGGCAATACCGGAGCCGAGGCCGAAGGTGAGGGCGTCAATCCAGGGCGTGCGGATGCCCATGGAGGCAGCCATGCGCCGGTTCTGGGTCACGGCCCGTGTGTAAAGGCCGAAGGGGGTTCTCTTCAGAACCAGCATCAAACCGGCAAAAACCAGCAGGGCAAAGACAACAATCCACATCCGGTTATAGGTGATGGTCATCTGGCCAAGTTCGAAGGCTCCGGACATCCACTCCGGATTGCCAACTTCCCGGTTGGTGGGGCCAAACAGCGAGCGCACGGCCTGCTGCAGGATCAGCGAGATGCCCCACGTGGCCAGAAGTGTTTCCAGCGGGCGGCCGTAAAGCCAGCGGATCACGCCCCGTTCAATGGCAATGCCGATGCTGCCGGAGACCAGAAAGGCGAGCGGCAGGGCGATGAACAGGGAATAGTCGAACAGGTCATGGGCGGAGGTGCGGATCAGCTCCTGAACCACAAAGGTCACATATGCCCCGATCATCACCATTTCCCCGTGGGCCATGTTGATCACGCCCATGACGCCGAAGGTAATCGCAAGGCCAATGGCGGCCAACAGCAGCACGGAGCCGAGGGAAATGCCGTACCAGACATTTTGCGCCGCATCCCAGGCGGCGATGGATTTTTCAATGTCTGCCGCCGCCTTCTGGGCTGCGTCTTTGACCGGCCCCTCCGCAGACTGATGCACGGAAAGCAGCAGGGACAGGGCGTCGCGGTTGCCCATTTCGGCCAAAGTGCTGATCGCGTCAAGTTTCTGCGAGGCCTCCAGTTTGGAGGAGAGCACGGCTGCGGCCCGGGCCTGTTCCATGGCCTGGCGCACCTTCGGGTCGGTTTCGGCGGCGAGCGCCGTATCAAGGGCGTCGATGCTCTCGGGATTGCGGGACTTGAAGATGGCTTTTGCCGCCGACAGGCGCACGGCCGGGTCCGCGGCCATGAGCGTCAGCGAGCCAAGCGCGCTGCGGATCACCCGGCGCAGCTTGTTGTTGACCTTGATCTTCTTGACCTCGCGCCGGCCCGCATCGCCCGCCGCTTCCAGGGTCAGGGGATCTGTCAGCGTGAACCGCTTGCCGGCTTTCTTCGCAATGAAGACATCGCCGTCCGACTTGCGGACATAAAGGTCTCCGGCGCCGAGAGCTTCCAGGGCCGGGGCAACGGCCGGGTCTCCAGTGGCGGCCAGCGCGCCGATCTGCTGTTCGGTTTCGGCATATTTGCCCTTGGCCAGCTCGTTGATCAGGGGCCTAAGGGCCTCAGGAGCGCTCTGGGCATGGACGGCCCCGGTGCACAGGACAGCCAGCAGCAGTGAGGCTAAAAAGGATTTCAAGAAGGACATCGGTCCACCAGCGTTGGAATTCAGGTGCCCTCAGTCTTGGGAACGGGCCTTTGACGGCCCCCGGGCTGAGGCGGCTGGTTGTCTGATGGGGGCTTCCCGGACCGGGTTGAAAGGGGCCGGGAAGACCAAACCGGATCAGGACGGGCTCAGACAAGCCCGCCCCGTCAGTGGCGGTTCGGGCCTTAGGAGCCGGATCCGCCGCACTTGCCGGTGGCCGTGTTGAAGTTGCCGCAGGACAGTGGCGCCCGCCAATCGGAGATCAGGTCCTTGGAACCGTCCAGATAGTCGGACCAGGCATCGCCAACTACGAGGCCGGAGGTCTCCCATACGGTTTCGAACTGGCCATCATCCTGAATCTCGCCGATCAGGACCGGCTTGGTGATGTGATGGTTCGGCATCATGGCGGAGTAACCGCCGGTCAGATTGGGAACCGAGACGCCGACAATAGCGTCGATCACCGCATCCGCATCGGTGGTGCCTGCCTTTTCGACCGCTTTCACCCACATGTTGAAGCCAATGAAATGAGCTTCCATCGGGTCGTTGGTCACGCGCTCGTCACTGCCGATATAGGCGTGCCAGGCGTCGATGAACTCGGCATTGATGTCGGTGTCGGCGGACTGGAAGTAGTTCCAGGCAGCCAGATGGCCGACGAGAGGTCCGGTGTCGAGACCGGCCAGTTCCTCTTCCCCGACGGAGAAGGCGACAACCGGAATGTCTTCCGCCTTGATGCCCGCATTGGCCAGTTCCTTGTAGAAGGGAACGTTGGCGTCGCCGTTGATGGTGGAGACCACGGCGGTTTTCTTGCCTGCGGAACCGAATGTCTTGATGTCGGACACGATCGTCTGCCAGTCGGAATGACCGAACGGCGTGTAGTTGATCATGATGTCTTCTTCAGCCACACCCTTGGACTTCAGATAGGCCTCCAGGATCTTGTTGGTCGTACGCGGATAGACATAGTCGGTACCGGCCAGAACCCAGCGCTCAACACCTTCTTCATTCATCAGGTAGTCGACGGCCGGAATGGCCTGCTGGTTCGGAGCAGCGCCTGTGTAGAAGACGTTGCGCTGGGATTCTTCGCCCTCATACTGGACCGGGTAGAACAGCAGCGAGTTCAGCTCTTCAAAGACCGGCAGAACGGACTTGCGCGACACGGACGTCCAGCAGCCGAACACAGCATCCACATCGTTCACTTCGATCAGCTCACGGGCCTTTTCGGCAAACAGCGGCCAGTCGGAGGCCGGGTCGACCACAACGGCTTCCAGCTTTTTGCCCAGAAGGCCGCCTTTTTTGTTCTGCTCTTCAATGAGCATCAGCATGGCGTCTTTCAGCGTGGTTTCCGAAATGGCCATGGTGCCGGACAGCGAATGCAGAATGCCGACCTTGATGGTCTCTTCAGCGGAGGCGCCACCAATCATGGTGGAGGTCATCAGGCCTGCCAAAGCAAATTTCGTGAGAGTTTTTTTCATGCCTTTTCCCCTTTTCAATAGGCACCGGTTCCCGGCCGGTGCTGGGCGGCTGGAAGGTCTGCCGCCGTCGGGGAAGGATCGTGCGCCGGATCGGCCGCACTGCAACATACGTCAATTGACGTAATTGAGGTGCGTAAAACAGCGATTTCCTTAAAATGGCAATGTGATGGAATTAAATTTAAAGTTGAAAACAGTCATTGTGCCATGTAATTTCTTGTCTGGATCCCACTGAAAATATCGGCCGTCATATCCAGAGAGGCTCCTGCTCCGGCGGGACGTCGCGGTCCTGCGTGTCCGGACAGGGGCAGAGGAGAGAGAGATGACTATTGGAACATCGACCGGGCGCGTCAGTTTGTTGTGCCTGGGGTGGCTTATTCTGACTTTGGGTTCGATGTTAGAAGCGAAATCGCAATCGCTCTACGGGGACCCGCTGCCGTCAACCTTGATCAATGGCGATGCCTATCCCACCCCTGAAACAACGATTAACGGCTGGATCAATTTTGGCGGGCCGCCGGATATGAGCGCGATTGCCTCCCATGGCTGGGGGCTTTGGGCCGCCCTGACCACACCAACATCAACCCCCGTGCCGGGCTTTGAAGGCGGCCGGATCTACAACACCTGGCTGAGCCCGGAACAGGTCCGCGATCTTCCATCTGCAGCGCTGACAGCGTCGGTGGATGGGGCCAAGTCTTCACTGACCCTGACAGCACCTGCCCAATTCGCCCGCATTCCGCAACAGGCCATGGCGCTCATGGCTGAGGCCGGCAGTTCTCCGGTCCTGAACATTACTGAGAGCGTGGCCTATAGCCCGGCTGCTGCCCAGCATGCCCATTCCGCGCAGCTCTTGAAGACAAGCACGCTCTCCGGACTTCAAAAGCCCGGCCAGATCGCAAAAATCCCGGATTTTCCGTTTGATGCCATGGCGGTGAAACCGGTTTTTGCACCGATCACACAAGCCTCGCTGGAAAACGGCCTGTTCAAGATGGCTGCCTGGCCCGGAACGCCATCGCCGCCGGAAGCGTTTCCGTCCAACAAATGGGGGCAGTGTGTCTATGTGGACCCTTCCAACAATGGCAGCGGCAATGGTTCTGTGGATCCGACCTGCTCCAACCCGACGCCCGAAACCACATATAATCTCAGTGATTTCATTACCTTGACCGTCACCGATGCCAAGCAGATCGGCCTGGCGACCGGGTCCGGGGATCTGCAGCCGGGGGATTTCATGATCCTTGTTGGCATGCATGTCTCCACGCGGGAGATCACCCAGTGGACCTGGCAGTCCTTCTGGTGGACGCCAAATCCGGAGGCGCCCCACAGCCCAAGTGACGCGGTGATTGCGGCAGCGCGCCCTAGCGGCCTTGAAGCGCCTGCCAATCACTATGCCATGACAACGGCCTATATGATGGTTCTGCCAGCGCAGCCAGTGGAAGGGGGCGAAAATGTCGGCGAGCCACTGGCCGCCTATAATCCGCATCTCGAAGCGCCCTTTCCTCCAAGCGTCTTTTCCATCAAAAGGCCGATCAACGGAACGCAGATCACCGAATATGGTGTGCAGAGCAACTGCATGACCTGTCACGCCATGGCCAATTACGGCGGCAGCAGCACAAAGCTCGGCTATGGCGCCGATTTTTACATCGGGCGCGATGACCCGGCCTTTATCGATTCCGTGCAGACGGATTTTCTCTGGTCGATCCCGGACACAGCCAACTAGAAACGGCGCTGCCCGGCAGGTTTCAGGGTTTGACCCAGCGGTTTGCTTTTGCCCTGGCTGGCGGTTTTTGAAGACGCGCCAGCCAGGGGAGTTTACTGTTTCCCCCGCGCGGAGATCTGTCCGGCACGAATTGTGCTTTGGATAAAGTCTTGGCTGAAATCGGGCCTGTGATGACAAGACGCGCCAGAGTGCGTGATTAAGAATTGGGCATATGATGATTTGTTGGGCGGGGGCGCCCGTATGACCGCCCGTCAGCGCATTCTGCCGGTCCGGCGGCAATACAACAAATGGGTCAACAACCAGACCCTGGAAGACTATGCCCTGCGCTTTACCGCCAAGGGGGCGCGCCGGTTCTCCTCACGGGCCATTTCCCAGACCGCCATCGGCGCGATTTCCTTTCTGGCGCTGGAGGCCATAGGCGGGGCGATTACCCTGTCGCACGGCACGGCCAATGCTTTTGTGGCAATCCTGGTGGGCAGTCTGGTGCTGCTGGTCGTCGGTTTGCCCATCAGCCGCTATGCCATGCGTTATGGGGTGGATATCGACCTTCTGACGCGCGGGGCCGGGTTCGGCTATATCGGCTCCACGGTCACCTCGCTGATCTATGCCAGTTTCACCTTCATCCTCTTTGCCATTGAAGCCTCGATCATGTCGAGCGCGCTGGAATTCGCCTTCGGCCTGCCGCTCTGGCTCGGCTACATCATCAGCGCGGTGGCCGTTATTCCCCTTGTGACCCATGGGATCACCTGGATCAGCCGGTTTCAGCTGGCCACTCAGCCGTTCTGGATCATTCTCAACATTCTGCCCTTCGTGTTCATCGCCTTCACCGACTGGCAATCGGTCGGCACCTGGCTGGCCTTCTCCGGCATTGATCCGCAGACCCTTGCGCCCCGCGAAGATGCGGGCGGCTGGGAGAGTGTCAACCTGATCAGTTTCGGGGCGGCGACGGCGGTTATTCTCGCGCTGATGGCCCAGATCGGCGAGCAGGTCGACTTCCTGCGCTTTTTGCCCGCCGACGACTTCAAGCGCCGGCGGCACCGCCTTGCCCTGTTTCTGGCGGGGCCCGGCTGGGTGGTGCTGGGGGCGCCCAAGATGATCGCAGGCTCGTTTCTGGCGGTTCTGGTGTTGTCCCACGGGGTGCCTGTCGGCCATGCGGACGAGCCTTCGCGCATGTATGCGGTCGCCTTCGGCTACATGATCCCCAACGAGACCTTGGTGCTGCTGCTGATGGCTGCTTTTGTGGTGGTAGCCCAGCTCAAGATCAACGTGATGAACGCTTATGCGGGCTCGCTTGCCTGGTCGAATTTCTTCTCCCGCCTGACCCATTCCCATCCCGGCCGGGTGGTCTGGCTGGTCTTCAATGTGGGCATTGCGCTTCTCCTCATGGAACTGGGGATCTATCGGCTCCTTGAAGAGACGCTGGGAATTTTCTCCATCATAGCCATGGCCTGGCTGTCGGCGATTTCCGCCGATCTGTTCATCAACAAGCCGCTCGGCCTGTCGCCACCGGGGATCGAATTCAAACGGGCCCATCTTTACGACATCAACCCGGTTGGCACGGGCGCCATGCTGCTGGCCGCCGGGCTGGCACTTGCGGCCCATTTCGGCCAGTTCGGTGATCTTGCCGCCGCTTTGGCAACCTTTCTGGCCATGGCGGTGGCCTTTGTGGCGGCGCCGCTGATCGCACTGGCGACCAAGGGCCAGTTCTATCTGGCCCGCAAGCCCCGCGCCGGTTGGCAGACGCGGGAGCACATTGCCTGCTCGATTTGTGAAAACCCGTTTGAGCCGGAAGACATGGCCTATTGCCCGGCTTATCAGGCGCCGATCTGCTCGCTCTGCTGCTCGCTGGATGCGCGGTGTCATGATTCCTGCAAGCCCAAGGCCCGGGCGGCCCACCAGGTGGGCACTGTCGCTGCGCTGGTGCTGCCGGGCCGCGTTCTGGCCCAGCTTAGCACCCGTCTGGGACGCTATGCGCTGGCCTCGATCTTTTCCGTAACCGGCCTCGGGCTGGTGCTCTTCACGATCTATTCCCAGGCCGAAAGCCGGTTGGGGGACCCGACGGGTCTCATGGCCCAGACCGTGACCCTGATCTTCTTTGTCTTTGCGATTGTGGCCGGGATCGCCTGCTGGTTTTTGGTGCTGGCCCATGACACGCGGCGGGTCGCGGAAGAAGAATCCGCGCGTCAGAATGCGCTGTTGCAAAAGGAAATCGATGCGCACCGGGCCACAGATGCGGCTCTGCAAAAGGCCAAGGAGGACGCCGAAGCAGCCAATCTGGCCAAAAGCCGCTATGTGGTTGGCCTCAGTCACGAACTCAGGACACCGCTCAATGCTGTGCTCGGCTATGCCCAGGTGCTGGAGCGGGATGAAACGGTGCCGGAACAGCGGCGGCCTGCGGTCAGCACCATCCGCCGCAGCGCCGAGCACCTGTCAGGCCTGATTGATGGCCTTCTGGACATTTCCCGGATCGAGGCCGGGCGCCTGCAGATCTATTCCAACGAAATCAATATTCACGAGTTCCTGGATCAGATCGTCGATATGTTCAAGATGCAGGCGAGCGCCAAGGGGCTTGGGTTTGCCTTTGAAAGAGCGCCAAATCTGCCTGTCTTTGTCCGCACGGACGAAAAGCGCCTGCGCCAGATCCTGGTTAATCTCCTGTCAAATGCCATCAAGTTCACCGAAACGGGCGAGGTGCGTTTCAAGATCACCTACCGCTCCCAGGTCGCCAGCTTCACCGTTGCTGATACTGGACCGGGGATCACACTGGACGAACAGGCCAAGGTGTTCGAGCCGTTCGGGCGCAGCAAGGCGGCGGACAGTTCGAGAGTGCCGGGGCTCGGATTGGGTCTGACCATCACCAAATTGCTGACCGAAACCATGGGCGGGGCGATTGCGCTGGCCAGTGAGCCGGGCAAGGGGGCCTCCTTCGAGGTACGGCTGATGCTGGCCGCGGTCGACCGGCCGGTTGACCCCGTGCGGCTGGAGCGTCAGGTCCGGGGCTATCTGGGCGCGCGCAGATCGGTTGCCGTGGTCGATGACAATCCCGATCACAGGGCGCTGGTCCGCGATGTGCTCAAACCCCTCGGCTTCACCGTCTGGGAAGCGGAAAACGGGGCTGCCTGCCTTGCCAGCCTGTCGGACATTGCGCCCGATCTCTACCTGATTGACATCCTGATGCCCGGTATGAATGGCTGGGCGCTGGCGGCAACGTTGAGGTCAAAAGACGTCAGCGCACCGATTGTCATGCTGTCGGCCAATATTGGCGATGCGGCCCTGCGTCCGGAAGGTCCGGCCCATCACGATGCAACCCTGGCGAAGCCCTTTGATGTGGGGCGCCTGCTGGACCTTCTGCAAAAGCACATGGGGCTGACCTGGACCGAAACCCCGCTGGACGAGGGGGGCGGCCAACAGGCAACGGGCCGGTTGCATTCGCCTGGCGCAAAACATGTTGCCGATCTGATGTCCCTGGCAGACATTGGCTATGTGGAGGGGATTGAAGCCAAATTGCAGGAACTGGCGGGAACGCCGAAAAACAAGCCGCTTGTGGAGGCGCTGAACCGCCATCTCCACCGGTTTGACTTCGATGCCTACAGGGATGTCTTGAGCAAATTGGAAACCCATGACGGATGAACGCCGCGATACGGTTCTGGTGGTGGATGACAGCCCGCAAACGCTGGGCTTTGTCACCGAAGCCCTGAAAAAGACCGGGATTGCCGTTCTGGTGGCCACCAGCGGCGAGGCGGCGCTGAAAGTGTGTGACCGGGTCACGCCGGACACGATTTTAATGGATGCGGTCATGCCGGGGCTCGACGGGTTCGAGACCTGCCGGACACTCAAGCAAAACCCGATGTTGCAGCATGTGCCGGTGATTTTCATGACAGGGCTGTCGGAAACCGAACACATCATCAAGGCTCTGGAATCGGGTGGGGTCGATTTCCTGACCAAACCGATTGACGTTGACGAGCTGCAGGCCCGCATCAAGGTGCATTTGAAAAATGCCCGGTCTGTGCAAAGCGCCCATGTGGCCCTGGATGCGTCCGGCCGCCATCTTGTCGCTGTCAGCTCGAAGGGCACGGTGCTCTGGTCAACGCCGCAGATTCAGTCGCTGCTTGCGCGGGCTGGGGATGTGGACACGGTTTTAAGCCAGCTTGGCCGCGCCTTGGGGGACTGGCTTCAGGGCGCCGATGCGCAGGCGGGCAGCCGCCGCCCGTTCATGCTGCCCTTGCCGAATGACCTGTCCGTGCAGCTGCATCCTCTGGGTGGGGTCGGGCCGGATGAAAACCTTTTCCGCGTGACCGCCGAAGACGAGGCTGGCCAGATCGGGGCGTTGCAGGCGCGGTTTGACCTGACACAGCGTGAGGCCGAAGTGCTGATCTGGATCGCCAAGGGCAAGTCCAACAAGGATATCGGTGAGATCCTTGGCCTGTCGCCGCGCACGGTCAACAAGCATCTGGAACAAATCTTCGTCAAACTGGGCGTTGAAAACCGGGCCTCTGCTGCGGTGCGGGCGGCGGAAGTCATCTACGCTTTTTAAGACTGTGTCGTGGTCACGCCGCAGGCAAAGCGCTTTGCCTGCAGCACTGAAATCTCTGATGTCAGGCAGCGGGCGGCACATCCGGCGAAACGCCTTGGTCTCACGGGCGCTGCCGTATGCGGAAAGCGCAGGATCAGAAAAACGCAGTGTCTTCGTTTTCGGGTTGCTTATAGCGGAGCGCCGGGCTTTGAAAAACGCGGGCCCGCCGCCCTCTGGCCGTCTGATACCAACCTCACTAGATAGAAACCCATCTGATGGCGCTGGTCCGGATTGGCCGGCAAGGCGCGTTGCGCAGGACGGCCTGGTTGGCCGTTCAAGCGGCGCAACGCAGTCCGGCGGGCCGGAGCAGGCCACCGAGGCCGTGTTTGGGGACTGTTCAGCTGCGTCCCAGGTTTTGAACGATAAACCATATCGCCTTGCAACCTGCTCCTTACCGAACAGTCCCCAAACACGGTCAGATCGGTTCCTAGCTATCGAGGTTGGTATGAGCCTCAAACGTGGAGCGGCTGAAGCTGCGAACCGTTCGCAACAAGCTTGACAGTTGCAAATGATTTGCAATATCAATTGCAGAAATCGCGTAACCCCCCTCTCAGGAGTTTGGAATGGTCAAGAAATTGGTTCTGGCGGCTGCGCTGGCGGCCATGCTGTCCTCTATTACGGGCGCTGCACAGGCCGCGGACAAGATGAAGGTGGTGACAACCTTCACTGTGATTGCGGATATGGCGAAGAATGTTGCCGGGAATGCAGCCGACGTGGTGTCCATTACCAAGCCGGGCGCGGAAATTCATGGCTACCAGCCCACACCGCAGGATATCGTCCGGGCATCTGATGCGGATCTGATCCTGTGGAACGGGCTGAATCTGGAGCGCTGGTTCAAGCAGTTCGTCGCCCAGATCGGTGACATGCCGTCTGTCACCGTGAGTGATGGTATCAAACCGATTGCCATCAACTCCGGCGCCTATAAGGGCAAACCCAATCCCCATGCCTGGATGGGGCTCGAAAATGCCCAGATCTATGTCGACAACATCGTGACGGCGTTTTCCAGGCAGGACCCGGCCAATGCGGCAGTCTACAAGAAAAACGGCGAGGCCTATAAGGCAAAGCTGCGCGCGGCCATCGGCCCCTTGCGAAAGAGCGTGGCCGCAATCCCCGAAGGGCAGCGCTGGCTGGTCACCTGCGAAGGCGCGTTCAGCTATCTGGCCCGGGACTTCGATATGAAGGAGCTCTATCTGTGGCCGATCAATGCGGATCACATGGGCACTCCCCAGCAGGTGCGCAAGGTGATTGACGGGGTGAAAGAGCATCATATCCCGGTGGTATTTTGCGAAAGCACGGTAAACACGGCGCCAGCCAAGCAGGTCGCCCGGGAGACCGGTGCGAAGTATGGCGGGGAGCTTTATGTGGATTCTCTGAGCAAGCCCGGCGGCAAGGTGCCGACCTATCTGGACCTTCTGAAGGTGACCGCCGGAACTGTCGCCAACGGACTGAAATCGGCCGCGCATTGAGGCCGGTGCACGGCCTCGCGGCTCTGCGCTGCGAGGCCGCAATTGTGATGTCATGAATTGTGCTCTTTAATGGGAACCCCCGTGCTGCAAATTCTCAAGGACCCGGAAATGGATGTGACCGCGCCAGCGGAGACCGGCGGCCTCTCCGCCGAAGATGTGACCGTGACCTACCGGAACGGCCACACGGCCCTGTGGAATGCCAGTTTCGCCATACCGCGCGGCACGGTCACGGCGCTGGTCGGGGTCAACGGGGCAGGCAAATCCACCTTGTTCAAGGCCATCATGGGTTTCGTTCCGGCGGCCAGCGGGCGGATACGCATTCTGGATCTGCCGGTAGAAGACGCTTTAAGGCGCAATCTGGTGGCCTATGTGCCCCAGTCCGAAGAAGTCGATTGGTCTTTTCCGGTGCTGGTGGAAGACGTGGTCATGATGGGCCGCTATGGCCATATGGGCTTTTTCCGCCGGCCCCGGCAGGAAGACCGGGAGGCGGTCGATCAGGCGCTTCTAAGGGTCAACATGCAGGACTTCCGGCACCGCCAGATCGGCGAATTGTCCGGTGGCCAGCGCAAGCGGGTGTTTTTGGCGCGGGCTCTGGCCCAGGACGGCCAGGTGATCCTGCTGGATGAGCCCTTTACCGGCGTGGATGTGAAAACGGAAGACCAGATCGTCGCGCTTTTGAAAGAGCTGCGCGACGAGGGCCGGGTGATGCTGGTCTCAACCCACAATCTCGGATCGGTTCCCGAATTCTGCGACCGTACGGTTCTGGTCAAAGGCACGGTGCTGGCCTATGGCGCAACGGCGGCGACCTTTACCCGGGCCAATCTGGAACAGGCCTTTGGCGGTGTGCTGCGCCACTTCACCATCTCCGACGAGACCCTGCATACGGATGGCGATCCGCGCAAGGTCACCATCCTGACCGATGACGAGCGGCCTTTCGTGCAATATGGCGATGAGGTTCAAACAACGGAGGGCGGCCGGTGATCGATCTCCTCACGGAACCTTTCGGCTATGCCTACATGCTCAATGCCATGTGGGTGTCGGCACTGGTGGGCGGGGTCTGCGCGTTTCTGTCAGCCTATCTGATGCTGAAGGGCTGGTCGCTGATCGGCGATGCCCTGTCCCATTCCGTGGTGCCGGGGGTCGCGGGAGCCTATATTCTCGGCCTGCCGTTTTCGCTCGGCGCTTTTCTGGCGGGCGGGATGGCGGCGGCCGCCATGCTGTTCCTGTCCGAACGCTCCGGCCTCAAGGTGGACGTGATCATCGGGCTGATCTTCACCGCCTTTTTCGGGCTTGGGCTGTTCATCGTGTCGGTCAATCCGGTCTCCGTGTCCATTCAGACCATCACCATGGGCAATATTCTGGCGATCACGCCGGAAGACACGCTTCAGCTTGCCATTATCGGGTTTGTGTCCCTGGCGGTGCTGCTGGCCAAGTGGAAGGATCTGATGGTGACTTTCTTCGATGAAAGCCACGCGCGCACCATCGGCCTGAAGCCGGGGCTGCTGAAGGCGGTTTTTTTCGTGCTTCTGTCCGCCTGCGTGGTGGCGGCCATGCAGACGGTCGGCGCCTTTCTGGTGATTGCCATGGTGGTCACGCCGGGGGCGACCGCCTATCTGTTGTGCGACCGGTTTCCCCGGCTGATTGCCCTGTCGGTGGCTATCGGGACCCTTACCAGTTTTTCCGGAGCCTATATCAGTTATTTTCTGGACGGGGCGACTGGCGGCATCATTGTCGTGATGCAAACCCTGATCTTCCTGGCCACCTTTTTGCTGGCACCCAAACATGGGCTGCTGACGGCCCGCCGCAAGGCGGCGGACGCGCTCAGGAAGGGACCTCAGCCGGCCGCTGCCGTGACTGAAGCGGCCGCGCGCGGGGAGGGGGCGTGATGGATCTCGACACGCTCTTGCTGCCCTTTCGGTTTCCCTTCATGCAGAACGCTTTCCTGATCTGCATCATCGTCTCCATTCCCACAGCGCTGCTGTCCTGTTTTCTGGTGGTCAAGGGTTGGGCCCTGATGGGAGATGCGGTCAGTCATGCCATCCTGCCCGGCATCGTGATTGCCTATATTCTCGGAATACCGCTCCTGATCGGGGCCTTTGCCGCCGGGATGGTCTGTGCGCTGGCCACCGGCTATCTGTCCGGCAACAGCCGGGTGAAGCAGGACACGGTCATGGGCGTCGTCTTTTCCGGCATGTTCGGGCTGGGCATCGTACTCTACGTGTCCATCGAATCCAGCGTGCATCTGGATCACATCCTGTTTGGCAACATGCTGGGGGTCGGGACACAGGATCTTTTGACCGCTGGTGTCATTGCCATACTGGTTGGCGGTGCGCTGGTCCTGAAATGGAAGGATCTGGTCCTGCACAGCTTTGATGCGGCCCAGGCGCGGGCCTCGGGCCTGCCGGTCAATATTCTGCATTATGGTCTTCTGGCGGCCCTGTCGCTGACCATCGTGGCGACCCTGTCCGCCGCCGGGCTGATCCTGGCCGTCGGCCTTCTGATCTCGCCCGGCGCGATTGCCTTCCTGCTGGTACGGACGTTCCGTACGATGCTCTGGGTGTCCGTTCTGGTATGCATGTCCGCCATGCTGGCAGGCACCTATGCCTCGTTCTTTCTGGACAGCGCCACTGCCCCGACGATTATCCTGATCTTGACGGCCATCTTTGTGGCGGCCTTCGCGCGTCGCCAGATCCTGACGCGCCGCGACTCCCAGCAGCAGATCCAGCTGGAGAGGACCTAGAAGACGGGCCCTGAAGCCAACCCGTTTGACCGGCGGTTTCTCTTGCTGTTTGCCCTCGAACAGGCCAGCGCAACGGGAGAGCCAGACCGGCCTTGACGAAACCTGCTCCGTCTTTTGGGGCGGGCCTGCAGACAGAGCCGGTCGGGGGCAGGCAAGACGGGCGGGCCCCTGGCCATTCAGGCGGGCAAGGCGTGCCGTAAACAGGTGTTTCAGCTGCAGGGAAATCCTCGCGTTGTGACCGGTGGCGCAAATTCTTGCTGCGCTGCAGTATGTTTGTTGCATAAAAAATAGCTCTGCGCATAATGCGGGCATGAGCAGTGGCATTTCGATCCTCGTCATCGATGACAATAAGATCCGCGCGTCCATTATCGAAGAAGGACTGCGCGATGCCGGCCACGAGTCCGTTATTCTCGTGCATCAGATGGATGGCCTTGTCCGGCAGATCGCGGACATCAACCCGGATGTGATCGTCATTGATCTGGAAAACCCGAACCGGGACCAGCTGGAACACATGTTTCAGGTCTCGCGCGCGGTCCAGCGCCCGATTGCCATGTTTGTCGATAAGGCGGACAGCCAGTCCATCGAAGCGGCTGTTGATGCGGGCGTGTCCGCCTATGTGGTCGACGGCCTCAAGCGGGAGCGGGTCAAACCGATTCTGGACATGGCCGTCAGCCGCTTCAGGGCCTTTTCCAAACTGGCCCAGGATCTGGAAGATGCGCGCACGGAGCTGGCGGACCGCAAAACCATCGACCGGGCGAAGGGCATTCTTATGAAATCGAAAGGGCTGACGGAACAGCAAGCCTATGACCTGTTGCGCCGGACGGCGATGAATCAGAGCCGCAAGATCATCGATGTGGCCCAAAGCCTTGTCATCGCCAGTGGCCTGCTGGGAGAGTGACGGATGCGGACAGGACAAACTGGCCGGGGAGGAGCGGCCATCAGGGAGACCGGAGGATCATGGACAAGCCGTTGACACCCGTAATCGCGGGCTTCATTCCGCTTCTGGACAGTGCGGTTCTGGTCGCGGCCCATGAGATGGGCTTTGCCGAGCAGGAGGGGATCAGCCTGAAGCTGGTGCGGGAAACCTCCTGGGCCAATATCCGCGACCGGGTCGGGGTCGGGCATTTCGATGTGGCCCATATGCTGGCGCCGATGCCGATTGCGGCCAGTCTCAATCTGACAAGCCTTGCCGTGCCCATGCTGGCGCCCATGGTGCTGGGCCTTGGGGGCAATGCCATCACCGTGGCGACGGCGCTGTGGCAGGACATGGTGGAGAACGGGGCCGACCGCACGGGTGGCCCAGCCTCCACAGGCGCAGCGCTTTCAAAGGTCTTGGCGCTGGGGGCAGGCAAGGACGAGGCCTCCTTGCGTTTCGGGGTCGTGCATCCCTTTTCCGGCCACGCCTATGAATTGCGCTACTGGCTGGCAGCGGCCGGGATCGACCCGGACCGGGATGTCGAAATCACCGTTCTGGCCCCTCAGCTCATGCCGGACGCCCTGGCGGCGGGGCAGCTCGACGGCTATTGCGTTGGTGAGCCCTGGAACACGGCCGCCGTGGTGGCCGGAACCGGCCGGATCGCCACCTATAAACAGGCGATCTGGCCCGACAGCCCAGAAAAGGTGCTGGGGGTCACGCGCCGCTGGGCCGAAGCGCATCCCGAAACCCTGGCGGCTCTTTTAAGGGCCGTCTCGCGGGCGGCGGACTGGTGCGCAGACCCGCAGAATGTGGGGCGGCTGACGTCTATTCTGTCCGGTCCGGACTATCTGGCCTGCGCGCCGGAGATCTGCCGGCCGGCCCTTGGCGGTGAGATGCGGTTTGGCCGCACCACCTCCCGTACGATCCCGGATTTCCTGACCTTTTCCGGTGGTGCCAAGGCGGCTCCATCTCCGGCCCAGGGCCAATGGTTTTACGAGCAGATGGTGCGCTGGGGGCAGGCCGAGGCCATTGAGCCTGAGGCCGTGGCGACCGTTGCCGGGGTTTTTTGTCCCAACACTTACCGGCAGGCCTTGAACATCGGCAGTCAGCCGGACGCGCCCCCCATGTCCCTTTTCGATCAGGCCGCTGGCTAGAGCATCGTGCAGACTTATCGCGCGATACTCTAAACCAAATCCCGCTTCAGCGGGTGTGCTCGTCGCTGCCAGACACCAGAGATGTGAATGCAAAAGACAAAGCAGTTTGAAGCTGGATGAACGCGGCGCTTTCTGGATCGGTCCAGGCAGCCTGATCCAGGGCGGTCGAAGAAACGCTGCATTGCACAAAGATAAGGCGTCTGCCTGAAAAAAGAGCTGCACGTTTGGAGCGGGTGCGCGCCCAAGAGAGCCAGAGGATTGCGCTAAAATATTGAAAAAAAAGAAAGAAAAAATATCTGTCAAGTTGGCACGCTTCCTGCTTTTAAATCCGTGAGGCCGACGCTGGCCGAAATCATATAGCGCCCAGAGACGGGCGCCCAGGCAAAGCCGCCGTTCTGATCTGCATCTCCTCCTCCCATGCGCAGGTCAAGACGGCGGCTTTCTTTTTGTGAGTCAGCGTCTGGTTAAAGGACGCGGAACGTATGAGGGAACAGGACGTGACACAGACACCGAAAAACGGGATGACCCGCCGTCTGGCACTCGGCGCCTTGATGGCGGCCACGGCATTTGGCCCGGCCTCGACGGCCTTTGCCGAGATGCTGGATGTGGAAAAGGACGAGCTGACCTTCGGCTTCATCAAACTCACCGACATGGCGCCGCTGGCCATTGCCTATGAGCTTGGCTATTTCGAGGATGAGGGGCTGTTTGTCACCCTTGAGCCCCAGGCCAACTGGAAGGTGCTTCTGGACCGGGTCATCACCGGCGAGCTGGACGGTGCCCACATGCTGGCTGGCCAGCCGCTGGCGGCGACCATCGGCTTTGGCACCAAGGCGCATATCGTGACGCCGTTCTCCATGGATCTCAACGGCAACGGCATCACCGTGTCCAACGAGATTTGGGAGATGATGAAACCCCACATTGAAATGCAGCCCGACGGCAAGCCGGTCCATCCGATCAAGGCCTCTGCCCTGAAGCCGGTGGTGGATCAGTTCATTGATGAAGGCAAACCCTTCAACATGGGCATGGTGTTCCCGGTCTCCACCCACAATTACGAGCTGCGCTACTGGCTGGCCTCCGGCGATATTCATCCCGGCTTTTATTCCAAGACCGATATTTCCGGTCAGATCCAGGCCGATGCGCTGCTTTCCGTGACCCCGCCACCGCAAATGCCTGCGACCCTGGAAGCGGGCACGATCTATGGCTACTGCGTCGGTGAACCCTGGAACCAGCAGGCGGTCTTCAAGGGCATCGGCGTGCCTGTGATCACCGACTATGAGATCTGGAAGAACAACCCGGAAAAAGTGTTCGGCCTGACCAAGCAGTTCACCGAGGAAAACCCGAACACGACGCTGGCTATCACCAAGGCTCTGATCCGGGCCGCCAAGTGGCTGGACGAGAACAACAACGCCAACCGGATGGAAGCGGTCGAAATCCTCGCCCGGTCCGAATATGTGGGGGCGGATGCGGAAGTGATCGCCAATTCCATGACTGGCACGTTCGAATATGAAAAGGGCGACAAGCGCGAAGTGCCCGACTTCAACGTCTTCTACCGCTACTATGCCACCTATCCGTTCTATTCCGATGCGGTCTGGTACCTGACCCAGATGCGCCGCTGGGGGCAGATCCCGGAATACAAGCCCGACAGCTGGTATGACGAGGTCGCCAAATCCGTCTATCAGCCGGACATTTACCTGAAAGCTGCGCGCATGCTGGTGGAAGAAGGCCACGTGGCCGAAGAGGATTTCCCTTGGGATACCGATGGCTACCGCGAACCGACCCCGGCAGCCGACATTATTGACGGCATTCCCTATGACGGCAAACAGCCCAACGCCTATATCGACAGCTTGCCGATTGGCCTGAAGGACAAGCAGGTCGTGGACGGTAATTCCGTCGTGGGAGGCTAAGGCCTGCCCGGGACCGGCAGCAGGGTCTGCCGGTCCCGTGTTTGCGGACACAGGCTGATATGCTGGAGCAGGGACCTTCAAATCAGCGTCAAAAACCTGTCCCAACTCTTTGTTTTCACGCAATTCCGGACGCAGAACCAGAGTCCGCCGTTCCAGGAATTGCTCCACATCGGGGACTTTTCCCATGGCCAATGCCGAGACTGCCGGATCTGAAGATCTGACCCGGGCTGCCCGGAAAGAAAAAGTGTTCACCTGGATCAACAAGACCGGTGGCTGGCTGGATGCCCTAGGCTTCTCCTGGCTGGTTCCCCTGATGAAAATGGCAGCTGGTGACAGCCCTAAGGAGCAGCTGGGGGAGCTGAAGCGTGTGCTTTTGATCCCCCTGCTGGGCATCATTGCTTTTCTCGTCCTGTGGGGCGTGCTGGCGCCCCAGGTCCAGACCTCGCTAGGGGCCGTGCCCGGTCCGGCCCAGGTCTGGAGCCAGGCGGTTAACCTGTGGGACGACCATGTGCGCGAGCGTGAGAAGGCGGCCGCATTTTATGACCGTCAGGACAAGCGCAACGCGAAATATGAAGCTGAAGGCAAGACCGACAAGATCAAGTGGCGCACCTATACCGGCAAACCCACCTACATTGACCAGATCGGGACCTCGCTGAAGACGGTCGGTCTCGGTTTTTTGATTGCGACCGTGATTGCCGTGCCGCTGGGTATCGCATCTGGCCTGTCGCGGGCCTTTAACGGGGCCATCAATCCCCTGATCCAGATTTTCAAACCGGTCTCGCCGCTTGCCTGGCTGCCCATCGTGACCATGATCGTCTCGGCCACCTATGCCAATCCCTATGACTGGCTGTCGAAATCCCTGCTGATCTCGGCGGTGACCGTGACCTTGTGCTCCATGTGGCCGACCCTCATCAACACGGCGCTGGGCGTCGCCTCGGTTGACAAGGATCTGATGAATGTGGGCCGGGTGCTGCAGCTGCCCACCTGGAAAACGATCACAAAGCTGGTTCTGCCCTCGTCCCTGCCGCTGATCTTCACCGGCCTGCGCCTGTCGCTGGGCGTGGGGTGGATGGTCCTGATTGCTGCGGAAATGCTGGCGCAGAACCCGGGGCTGGGCAAATTCGTCTGGGATGAATTCCAGAACGGATCCTCCCAGTCGCTGGCCAAGATCATGGTAGCAGTTGTGACCATCGGCCTGATTGGCTTCATGCTCGACCGGTTGATGTTCGCCCTGCAGCGCGCCTTCACCTTCAGCGCCAACCGCTAGGGAGCAGCCGGTATGTCCTTTCTGGAAATCTCCGCTGTCTCCAAGGCCTATGGCGAAGGCGCGAACCGCACGCCCGTGCTGGAGGATATAAATCTGAAGGTGGAGGAGGGCGAGTTCATTGCCATTGTTGGCTTTTCCGGCACCGGCAAGACCACGCTTATCTCCCTTCTGGCCGGGCTGATTGACGCTGACGCGGGCGGCATCGTCTTCAAGGGCAAGGAGATTGACGGGCCCGGGTCGGACCGGGGCGTTGTTTTTCAGTCCTATTCGCTGATGCCCTGGCTGTCGGTGGCCGGAAATGTGGCCCTGGCGGTCGACACGGTGTTCAGGAAAAAGTCTTCCCGGGAAAGACAGGCCATCTGTGACCGCTATATCGAGATGGTCGGTCTCTCCCATGCCCGTGACCGCAAACCGGCGGAGCTTTCCGGCGGCATGCGTCAGCGGGTGGCCGTGGCGCGGGCGCTGGCCATGCAGCCGGACCTTCTGCTATTGGACGAGCCGCTGTCGGCGCTTGACGCGCTCACCCGCGCCAAGTTGCAGGACGAGTTTGCCGCCATTTGCGACAAGGAAAAGAAGACCATCGTACTCATCACCAATGATGTCGACGAGGCCATTCTTCTGGCGGACCGGATCTTGCCCTTGAAACCGGGCGCAGCGGCGACGCTCGGGCCGGAATTCAAGGTGCCTTTCAAACGCCCGCGCGAACGCGGTGACCTCAACCATGATGATGATTTCATCCGCCTGCGCGCTGAAATCACGGAATATCTCATGGAAGCTGGCGCGGAACGCGGGGCGGATCTGGAGCGCGACATCGTGCTGCCGGATATCGTGCCGATCACCCAGCGTGCCGGGGACAAGGACCCGTTGCCGGCGGCCTATGAGCGGGCGGCGGAGACCGTCAGGGACGACCGGTATTTGGAATTCTCTCAGCTGAAGAAGGTCTATCCGACGCCCAAGGGGCCGCTGACGGTAGTCGACGGGTTCGAGCTGAAGATGACCAAGGGCGAGTTCATCACCCTGATCGGCCATTCCGGCTGCGGCAAGTCGACGGTCCTGTCCATGGTGGCGGGCCTCAACCCGATCACGGAAGGCGCGATTGTTCTGGACGGCACCCATGTGACCCAGGCCGGACCGGACCGGGCCGTGGTGTTTCAAGCGCCCAGCCTGATGCCCTGGCTGACCGCCTATGAGAATGTCGCCCTTGGGGTCGACAAGGTCTATCCCCATGCCTCGAAGGCCGAAAAGCGCGACGTCATCGAATATTACCTCTCGAAGGTCGGACTGGCGGATGCCATGACAAAGGCGGCGGTGGACCTGTCCAACGGTATGAAACAGCGGGTTGGCATTGCCCGGGCCTTTGCACTGTCGCCCAAGCTGCTGTTGCTGGACGAACCCTTCGGCATGCTGGACAGCCTGACCCGCTGGGAACTGCAGGACGTCTTGATGGATGTGTGGAAACGCACCCAGGTGACGGCGGTTTGCGTCACCCATGACGTGGACGAGGCCATTTTGCTGGCCGACCGGGTGGTGATGATGTCCAACGGGCCCAATGCCCGCATCGGCAATATCATGGAGGTGGATCTGCCGCGTCCGCGCTCCCGTAAAGACCTGCTCGCCCATCCGGATTACTACGCCTACCGGGAAGAGCTTCTGGATTTCCTGGAAGCCTATGAAGGGGGCGCGGACCCGAGCGAAGACCAGCTTACTTCCATTCAGGAAAAACGGGCCGCCCGCATGGCCCGTCAGAAGGCTGCGGTGGAAGCTGCGGAGTGAAACACATGACAAAACAGAAGCTTGTTGTCATCGGCAACGGCATGGCGCCGGGGCGTATGCTCGAACACCTGTTCGAGAGGGACGCCGATGCCTTTGACGTGACCATTTTCAACGCCGAACCGAGGGTGAACTACAACCGCCTCATGCTGTCGCCGGTGCTCTCGGGGGAAAAGACCTATGAGGACATCATCACACACGGGGACGCCTGGTACACAGGCCACAATGTCACCCTGCACAAGGGGGCCAGGGTGACCCGGATCGACCGGGACGCCCGGACAGTGACCGCGGAAACCGGCCAGACGGCCAGCTATGACAAGCTGGTGATCGCTACCGGCTCCAGCCCGGTCATTCTTCCGCTGCCGGGCCGGGACCTTGAGGGCGTGCTGACTTACCGGGATCTGGATGATGTCGGCCGGATGCTGAAGGCCGCTGCCCGGGGCGGCCGGGCGGTTGTGATCGGCGGCGGCCTGCTGGGCCTTGAGGCGGCTGCCGGGCTGAGGCAGCAGGGCATGGAAGTGACGGTGCTGCATCTCATGCCGGGCCTGATGGAGCGCCAGCTTGATCCAGCGGCCGGGGCGCTTCTGGAAGACGCATTCAGGCGGCGCGGCATTGAGGTGCGCACCCAGGCCAACAGCCGGGAGATCGTCGATGACGGCGCGGGCCGTGTGAAGGCAATCCGTCTGGAGGACGGCACCGAGATCAGCGCCAGCCTCATCGTCATGGCCGTGGGCATCCGCCCGGCGGTGCAACTGGCGCAATCCGCAGGGCTCACCGTCGGGCGCGGCATCAAGGTCGGCGATGACATGCGCACATCCGATCCGGATATTTTCGCGCTTGGCGAATGTGTGGAGCACCGGGGCCAGTGCTACGGGCTGGTGGCCCCGCTCTATGATATGGCCAAGGTGGTTGCGGACAATCTTCTGGGCGGATCGCACACCTATGGCGGGTCGGTCACCGCCACCAAGCTTAAGGTGACCGGCGTGGATCTTTATTCCGCCGGGGATTTTTCGCAAGCCGGCGACCGGGAAGAGATCGTGCTGCAGGATGCGGCCGCCGGTGTCTACAAGCGCCTGGTTCTGAAAGGCGACCGCCTTGTCGGGGCGGTGCTCTACGGGGAGACCGCAGATGGTCCCTGGTTCTTTGATCTTTTGAAAAACCAGACGGATGTTTCGCAGATGCGCGAGACCCTGATTTTCGGCCAGGCCTATCAGGGGAGGGCTCCCCTGGACCCTATGGCGGCCGTTGCAGCCTTGCCGGATGAGGCAAAAATGCGCAGCTGCAACGGCGGAAATCAAAATCAGACCGGCGGCAGCCCAGAACACGGGGCGGCAGACCCTGACGCGGCCCCTGCCGGTCCTGGAGCTGTGGCGTGCGGTACGGCCATGCACTGGAAGAACAGATCTTCGCTGATGGCAGCCAGGGCTCCGGCCCGGCATGCTTGCTGACCGGACACATGAGTACCAACCCCATCAATCCCCCGGCAACTGGCGGCGGCTGGCTCGCGGCACGCCCGGGACTGGGGAGGAGAGGAGGCAAGGGTGACCGTTAAAACCGAACACAAGACGGTCAGGACAACATGCCCCTATTGCGGCGTGGGCTGCGGTGTTCTGGCGACACTTCAGCCGGATGGCCGTGTTGCCATTCAGGGGGATCCGGAGCATCCGGCCAATTTCGGCCGGCTCTGTTCCAAGGGCTCCGCGCTCGGGGAAACCCTGTCGCTGGACGGCCGGCTCCTGACCCCGAACATCAACGGCACTGAAAGCAGCTGGGACACGGCGCTTGATCTTGTGGCCCGCCGGTTTTCCGAAGCCGTGCGCAGGCATGGGCCGGACAGCGTAGCGTTTTATGTGTCCGGCCAGATCCTCACCGAGGATTATTACGCCGCCAACAAGCTGATGAAAGGGTTTATCGGCTCCGCCAATATCGACACCAATTCGCGCCTGTGCATGGCCTCGTCCGTTGCGGGCCACAAGCGGGCCTTTGGCAGCGACACGGTGCCGGGCACCTATGAGGATCTGGAAAGCTGCGATCTGCTGGTGCTGGTGGGCTCCAATCTGGCCTGGTGCCATCCGGTACTGTTTCAAAGGGTGGAGGCGGCAAAAGCTGAAAATCCGCATATGCGGGTTGTGGTGGTTGACCCCCGCACTACAGCCACTACCGGCCTGGCGGACCTGCATCTGGCCTTGAACCCCGACACGGATGTGGCGCTTTTCAATGGTCTTCTGGCATTCCTGTCGGAAACCGGGGCCCTGAATGAGGCCTATATCGGCGCCCATACCAGCGGCCTTGAGGCGGCACTCACTGCCGCCGGGCCGTGCGAAATCAACCGGATTGCAGAGGCAACGGGTCTTGCGCCCAGGGATCTGGCGACCTTCTACACCATGGTGGCGCGCACGGAAAAAACCGTCACGCTCTACAGCCAGGGGGTCAACCAGTCTGTCACCGGCACCGACAAGGTCAACGCAATCGTCAACACGCATCTTGCAACCGGGCGGATCGGCAAGCCGGGCATGGGGCCGTTTTCGGTCACCGGCCAGCCCAATGCCATGGGCGGGCGGGAGGTTGGCGGCCTTGCCAACATGCTGGCGGCCCACATGGCGCTGGAAGACCCGGCCCACCGGGCGCTGGTGCAGCGTTTTTGGCAGAGCCCGGCCATGGCGGACCGGCCGGGCCTGAAGGCGGTGGACCTGTTCCGCGCCGTGCGCGACGGCCAGATCAAGGCGCTCTGGATCATGGCCACCAACCCGGCCGACAGCCTGCCCGATGCGGATGCGGTCGCCGGGGCGCTAAAAATCTGCCCCTTCGTGGTGGTCTCCGATGTGACGGCGGATACGGACACGGCCGCCCATGCGGATGTGCTGCTCCCCTCTGCCGCCTGGGGCGAAAAGGACGGCACGGTGACCAATTCCGAGCGGCGGATCTCCCGCCAGCGGGCTTTTCTGAGCCCGCCGGGCAAGGCACGGCCGGACTGGTGGCAGCTCAGCCAAGTGGCCCGGCGCATGGGCTTTGCCGCAGCCTTTGACTATGGCGGCCCGGACGCGATCTTCCGTGAGCACGCGGCCCTGTCCGGCCTTGAAAATGACGGCAGCCGGGATTTCGATATCAGCGCCTTGAAGGATTTGAGCCGGGCCGGGTTTGATCACCTGGAGCCGGTGCAATGGCCCTGCCCGGACGGGCAGACCAGCGCGGCGGACTCGCGGTTTTTTGGCAGCGGCGGCTTCTATACTCCGGACGGGACCGCCAATTTCATTGCGGTCCGCCAGGCCCTGCCGCGCAAACGGCCGCGCCGTTTTCCCTTTGTGCTCAACACCGGGCGCATCCGCGACCAGTGGCACACCATGACCCGCACGGCAAAGACGGCCCGGCTGTCGGCCCATATTGCCGAACCCTTTGTGGAGGTGCATCCGGAGGATGCGGCCGCGCTTGGCATCGGCCCGGCGGATCTTGTGAAGATCAAAAGCCCCCATGGGGCGGTGACCGTGCGCGCCCTGGTGACGGAGCGCACGGGCAAGGGCCGTGTGTTTGTGCCCATGCACTGGACGGATCAGTTTGCGTCCAACGGCCGTGTGGATGCGGTGGTTGCCCCTGACACCGATCCGGTGTCCGGCCAGCCGGGGCTGAAATTCACCCCCGTTGCGCTCTCCAAACTGCCCGCCACCTGGTACGGCTTTGCGGTGCTGAGGCACAAGCCCGGGGCGCTCGCAACGGACTATTGGGCTCTGGCCCCGGCCCCAGGCGGCTGGCGCGTAGAGCTGGCAGGCCAGCAAGATGCCGATCTTGCCGCGCTGGCCTGCACCGCGCTTGGGCCCGGCGCTGAGCTGTTGCAGATGGAGGACCAGGGCGTGGGGCTGCTGCGGGTGGCCGGCTGGGACGGGGAGACCTTTCTGGGCGCGTTTTTCTTTGCGCGCCAGCCGGTAACGGTGGCGCGTCAATGGGCCTGCGGGCTGTTGGAAGCCGCGCCCATGGCCCGCAAGGACCGGTTTCAGGTGCTGGGTGCCAAACCGCCAGCGGACCGGCCGGACACGGGCGCTCTGGTCTGTGCCTGTTTCCAGGTGGGCAGCGCGCAGATCGCGGCGGCTGCCGCCAAGGGGGCGGGCAGCCAGGCGGCCATCGGGGCCTGTTTGAAGGCGGGCACCAATTGCGGCTCCTGCCGCTCCGAAATCCAGTCCATTCTTGACACGGTTGCGAAGGAGACCGCTGATGACGCCGAGATTGCGCAAGCCGGTTGAGCGCCCGGCAAAGCGCCGTGCCCGGGTCGGGTTGCTGGCCAGTCTGCCCCTGTTTTTTCCGCTCAAAGCGCGCAAGGTTGTGCTGGCGGGCGGCTCGGACGCCGCTGCCTGGAAGGCGGAGCTGCTGGCCGCCGCCGGGGCCGAGGTCCATATCTATGCCCCGGTCTTGAGCTCCGCGTTTGAGGCGCTTCTGGCTGGAGAGGGCCAGGCCGGTGAGCAGGCTCAGAACGGGTATCAGGATCGGGACAATGCGCCGGATCAAGACCAGGACGGCGGCCAAAGCAGCGGCCAAAGCGGGGCTGAAACCGGCCGCTTTCACCATCACGCCCGGCCTTGGGGGACGGACAGTTTTGCCGGAGCCGCACTGGCCATTGGCGATGCCCAAAGCGAGGGTGAGGCCCAGGCGTTCTTTTGCGCGTCCCGCAGCGCCGGGGTGCCGGTCAATCTCATCGACCGCCCGCAATTCTGTGATTTTCAGTTCGGCTCCCTCGTCAACCGCTCGCCTGTGGTGATCGGCATTTCCACCAGCGGGGTGGCGCCGATCCTCGCTCAGGCCATCCGCAGGCGCATTGAAACCCTGCTGCCACCTGCCTTGACCGGCTGGGCGCAGCTGGCCGGAAACCTGCGGGCCAAAGTGCTTGAGACGCTGTCGGCAGGCGCAGAGCGCCGCCGGTTCTGGGAGCGGTTTACGGATCTTGCCTTTTCCACCCGCCCGGCTCCGGATCTGGCCGGAGCGGGCGGCCTGGAAGATCTGCTGCGCGAGGCGCAGGACGCGCCTGCTGGCCGGGTGACGCTTGTGGGCGCGGGGCCGGGAGACGCGGAGCATCTGACGCTGAAAGCGATGCGCGCCCTGCAATCGGCCGATGTGATCCTGTTTGACGATCTGGTGGATGACAGTGTTCTGGAACTGGCCCGCCGGGAAGCCCGGCGCCTGCTGGTGGGCAAGCGCGGCGGGCGGGACAGCTGCCGCCAGGAGGAGATCAACGCCCTGATGGTGCGCCTTGCCAGACGCGGCAAACATGTGGTGCGGCTGAAATCCGGCGACCCGGCCATTTTCGGCCGGGCGGGCGAAGAGCTGCGTGAGCTGGCAGAGGCCGGCATTCCGGCCACCATCGTGCCCGGCATCACCGCCGCCTCCGCCATGGCGGCCGAGCTGGGCGTGTCCTTGACCCATCGGGACCACGCTCAGTCCGTGCGGTTTGTCACCGGCCACGCCAAAAACGGTCAATTGCCCGAAACCGTCGACTGGCAGGGCCTGGCGGATCCGGCCACAACCACAGTTTTTTATATGGGTGGGCGCATGGCCGGGCAGATCAGCGCCCGGCTGATTGAAAGGGGCTGCGCCCCGGACACCCCGGCGCGCCTCATGAACAGCATCTCCCGCCCCGCCGCCGCCGCCTGGCACGGCCCCCTCTCGGCCCTGGCCGGCGGCGTGGCATCCTTGACCGATGGCGGCCCGATTCTGATCGGTATCGGCGCGGTGTTTGCGGCCACGGAGACGGAGGCGGAGGCGGAGAAAGACAAGCAGGCAGAGCAGGGCAGCTCAGACCTTCCACGCGGGGGGCGTGAACACCGTTTGGGCGCCGTGGGCGGGCGTGCAGTCTGACACGAGATCCCCCTTGAGGCCTGATACCAAGCGCACTTGATGATGACCTGTTTGATGCCCCAATTCCGTTCAACGGCTAGGCGCATCGCGCGACCCGGTCTGGTTGACCGGATAAGCGGTGCAACGATGTCCGTTGGGCGGAATTGGGTCACCGGAGGCCGCGCTTGGAGGGACTCCGGACGTTGTCGCACGTCTGGCCCGATACCCCGTATCGGCCTGCGACGCGCTCCTAGCCGAAGACCATCCAAGCACGGTCAAATAGGTCATCATCAAGTGCGCTTGGTATGAGATACCGTTTTCCGTTTCCATGAGACGGGCAGACAGGCAGGCCTGAAAGGCGGAAGCCTTTGGGACAGGGAATTGGCCGGGCTCAGTGCATGGTCCGGAAGTTGCTCGCAGGTCCCGGGGGCACGTTGGGCGCATGACACAGGCAATCAACATCTTTCCAATTTGATTTGCGGTTAAGTCTTCAACGCAAACGGGCTCCCGTCGCTCGACCGTCTCTTCCCAATTCTGCCCGCCAGAAAAGCGCCTTGGCATTCGAAGCCAGGGCCGCGTAAATGAGAACCTGGAGCGGCATAAAACGTCACAGGTCCAGACAAGTGGTGCGCCAAATCTGCACCACTTTCGAACGCCATTAAACAGCGTTTGTCGACCACAGATTGATAGTGGCTTGCCGACACGGTTTGTTATGCTACTGTTTTTGTTGGGAAACGATGGTGCTGCCGGAGAGATTTGAACTCTCGACCTCTCCCTTACCAAGGGAGTGCTCTACCCCTGAGCTACGGCAGCATTGGGCTTTTTGAAAAAGCCTGGCGTCGGCACTGGATTTTCAAGAAAATCATAGTGGTTCGGGACGCGCCTGCTGGCCCCGATCAGCGCGGCCGACCGGAATGAGGGGGCTTTTGCCATAAGCGGCTTTGGGACGCAAGCTGTGTTTTGGTTTTTTTTCAAGGCGCTTGCCAGTCAGGCCGGTGAGGCTGGGCAAACGCCGTGCCCGGCCTGATTTTCAACGGCCTTTTGGCCGCGCAGACCGCCTGTGGATATGTGAGCCGGACCGGGCAGGGCGCCCACAGACTTGCTGTTGCAGCAGTGGTCGGGCACAAGAAGCCGGATACAGATCGGAGCAGATCTCTGCTGAAGGTCTTCGGGGATCTGTTGATGAAGATCTGGGAAAGATTTTCTGAGGATCTATCGGGGACCAGGGGAAGACAAAGGCGCACGCAATGAGCGGAGATGGCAAGAGCCCGGAGGCGACCGGCCCTCAACACATAGACCCTCAGCGGGGCGCTGGTGATGCGTCTGGCGAGGCCGGAGCGCAAGCCGGGCCTGAAGGGGCGAAACCGGCCAAGCCGTCGCGGGAAGACCGGCTGGCAGAGGCGTTGCGGGCCAATTTGCGCCGGCGCAAAAGCGCGGCCAAAGCGCGCAAAGACAGCTGATCCGGCAGGCGGCGGCCATCCCCGCAGACCTTTCGGGGGCACAAGCGGGCAGAATCACGCAAACCTGCCGTGGTTTGTCGTCTCAAGTTGGCCCTGGCTTGGAGGCACGTCAGCGCGCTTGTTGGAGGAGCGCAAGCAAGGGCTTTGCGGAGCGCGCGGCCTGCCAAGATCCTGATGGATTTGACGCTTTTCGACGGACCGGCGCTGCCGGGCGCTGATGGCCATGAAAACGCCGTCTTCACAGCCGAAGCCTGTCTTGCATGGACCACAACTTGTGTGTAGACTGCAGGTTTGGTGTGACCGATCAATTTCAACAAACGTTGCCGGGGCTCAAGCCCGGCCGGGGTGGTATATGGACAGTATCAAGGTTGTCGGCGGGGCGGAGCTGAATGGTGTCATTCCGATTTCCGGGGCCAAGAACGCAACGCTGCCATTGATGATAGCGTCGCTTCTGACTGACGAGACCCTGACGCTGTCCAACGTGCCGCGCCTGCGCGATGTGGCGCTTCTGACCCAGATCCTGTCCAATCACGGGGTGGATTATTCCGTCAATGGCAAGCGCAACGGCCAGGATGAGCTGGCCGGACAAACGCTGAACCTGACTGCCCGCGAGATTGTCGACACCACCGCGCCCTATGAGCTTGTCTCCAAGATGCGCGCCAGTTTCTGGGTGATTGGCCCGCTGGTGGCCCGCATGGGCGAAGCGCGGGTGTCGCTGCCCGGCGGCTGTGCCATCGGCACCCGCCCTGTCGATTTTTTCATTGACGGCCTGAGCGCCCTTGGGGCCGAGATCGAGATTGAAGGGGGCTATGTGGTCGTGCGCGCGCCGAGCGGTCTGACAGGCGCGCGTGTGGCGTTCCCGAAAGTTTCCGTTGGTGCGACCCACACGATCATGATGGCGGCAACCCTGGCCAAGGGGGAGACCGAACTTGTCAATGCGGCCCGCGAGCCCGAAGTGGTTGATCTGGCCCGCTGTCTGAAGGCCATGGGCGCGCAGATCGAGGGCGAGGGCACCTCGACCATTCGCATCAAGGGCGTGCCGCGCCTTCACGGGGCCCATCACGCGGTGGTGCCTGACCGGATCGAGACCGGGACCTATGCCATGGCGGTGGCCATGGCGGGCGGCGATGTGCTGCTGCAGGGCGCCCAGGGCACGCTTCTGGACACGGCGCTGGACACCCTGCGTCAGACCGGCGCGGACATCACCCAGACCTCCGAGGGTCTCAAGGTCTACCGGAACGGCAATGGCATTCAGCCGGTGGATGTGACCACGGAACCCTTCCCGGGCTTCCCGACCGATCTTCAGGCCCAGTTCATGGCATTGATGACCAAGGCCGGCGGCTCCAGCCGGATCACCGAGACCATTTTTGAAAACCGGTTCATGCATGTTCAGGAACTGGCGCGTCTTGGGGCCCAGATTCAGGTGGATGGCCGCACGGCGACGGTGGAAGGTGTCTCAACCTTGCGCGGCGCGCCCGTCATGGCAACGGACCTGCGTGCCTCCGTCTCCCTCGTGATCGCCGGTCTTGCGGCCGAGGGCGAGACCACGGTCAGCCGGGTCTATCATCTGGACCGCGGTTTTGAGCGCCTGGAAGACAAGTTGACCCGCTGCGGTGCCCAGATCGAACGCATTTCCGGTTAGAGCATCGTACGATAAGTCTGCACGATTTGACCGGGTCTGCTTTCCAGCATCAAATGGTGCAAACTTATAGCAAGAGGCTCCTGACGGCGTCTGCATGTAAGGGATTCCCAAATCAGCTTTCATCATAACAGGATTGAGAATTCCAACCGCCCGACGCGCAAACGGGAGAAATTTATGGGCCGGTTCAAATGGCCTCGGCGAGTGCAGCGGTTTCTGTCCGCCCACGATCAGATCAACACGATCTTCAGGCCCCGTCGCCGTCGATACACCCTGTCGGCCGCCTCATGCCGGCACGCAAGGGCAGATGTATTCGGACTATGGCAGGACGACACCGGTGAGATGAACGCCTGAAATCCGCCCCAAAAGGGCTCCCACGCGGTCCGGCCAAATTAAGTTGGCAATGCCCGCCAGCGTCCTGCGCCGGGAAATCGACGGCTTCATGGGCCGCCTGCGCACGGGATAGGCTGTCCCGGGGAGCGGCTCCGCCGGATCTGAAAGCCAACCCTCTGGGGGGCGCTGTCCTGTTTTTGACCGGGTGTTGCGCCCCGATGGTCCGGCGCTGGTGTGCCCGGATGCCATTCGCGCGTTGCAAAATGCGGCAATCCCCATTACGTGAATACATTCTAAGTGGTGCAGCCCCTGAGACCTCCCGGGCGCTGCGAAAAACAAAACGGATCACGATCACGCCGCCATGGATCAACTGAAACTCGCCGCGCTCGACCAGGAAGATCTTCAGGTTCTCTCCGCCCATTTGCAGGACGCCGTTCTGACCGTTGCTGACATCCGCTATCTGCCCAGGGAAAAGAAGGCGGTGTTTGTGCTCAACCGCTTTGTCTGGGACAAGAAAGCCGACAAGCGCACGAAGGAACATGAGCGCCGCCGTTCGGCCCTGGCCATTGCCCAGGTCACCGCCATGAAGGGACAGAACATCCGCCAGGAGGCCAGGGGCGAGGTACTGGAGCTTCTGGCGGTGACGTTTGAGCCGGGCGAAGACCCGTCGGGCACGATTCAACTTGCCTTTGCTGGCGGTGCGAGCCTTGCCCTTCAGGTGGAATGTATCGAGGCGCAGCTCTCGGATCTGGGAGCTGCGTGGTCAACGCCCAATCTGCCAAAGCATGATCTTGGCAGCTGATCCAGTTGCCATTCCGGCGCCTCAGACTGCAGACTGCATCTAGAATTGCGACCTCTCGCAGGGTGTGAGACTGCCGGGAGGATCAGGTCACCGGAAAGCTCTGGATCCCGCATTTAAAGGCGGCAGGATCTGCCGTCCAGAACAAAGGCCCCGAAAAGGCCCCCAACAGCATGGAGCAAAACGTGGTTCTCCGCTTGAACAGCAGCGACGCCGGATTTGAGGCCGATTTCAAGGCGCTTCTGGCCGGAAAGCGCGAAGTCTCGGAAGATGTCGACCAGATTGTCCGCGGCATCCTTGAGGATGTGCGCGAACAGGGCGACCGGGCGGTGCTTGACTATACCGCCAAATTCGACCGGCTGGAGGCCGCCTCCATGGCCGATCTCACCGTCTCCGCCGGTGAGATCGAGGCCGCCGTCAAGGCAGTGCCGCAAGACACCCTTGAGGCGCTGCAACTGGCCCATGACCGTATCCTGGCCCACCATGCCCGCCAGATGCCCGCCGATGACCGCTACACGGACGCGATTGGGGTGGAACTTGGTTCCCTTTGGACGGCGGTTGACGCGGTCGGCGTTTATGTGCCCGGCGGCCTGGCCAATTATCCAAGCTCTGTGTTGATGAATGTGCTGCCGGCGAAAGTCGCCGGGGTGGAGCGCCTTGTCATGGTGGTTCCAAGTCCGGACGGGGTCCTGAACCCGCTCGTTCTCGCGGCTGCGAAGATCGCGGGCGTTTCGGAGATCTACCGCATTGGCGGCGCCCAGGCAGTGGCGGCTCTGGCCTATGGCACCCAGACCATTGCGCCGGTGGCCAAGATTGTCGGGCCGGGCAACGCTTTTGTGGCCGCCGCCAAACGCCGGGTGTTCGGCACGGTCGGCATCGACATGATCGCCGGGCCGTCCGAAGTGCTGATCGTGGCGGATGGGGACAACAATGCGGACTGGCTCGCGGCGGACCTTCTGGCCCAGGCCGAACATGATACAGCGGCCCAATCGATCCTGATCACCGATAGTGCCGCGCTGGCGGCCGAGGTGGAAAAGGCGGTTGAGGCCCAGCTAAAGGTTCTGCCACGCGAAGAGGTCGCCCGGGCCAGCTGGGACGCGTTTGGCGCCATCATTCTGGTGGACGACCTGGACAAGGCGATGCCGCTGGCCAACCGGATCGCCCCGGAGCATCTGGAACTGGCCGTCGCCGATCCCGAGCATTTGCTGAAAAAAGTGCGCAATGCGGGCGCTGTGTTCCTGGGCCATTATACGCCGGAGGCCATTGGCGACTATGTGGGGGGCACCAACCACGTGCTGCCGACGGCCCGCTCGGCCCGTTTTTCCTCAGGCCTCTCGGTGATGGAATTTGTGAAACGCATCTCGATCCTGAAATGCAATGCGGATAACCTGCGCCAGCTGGGACCCGCAGCCATTGCGCTTGGGGAAGCCGAGGGCTTGTCCGCGCATGCGCGCTCTGTGTCCATCCGGCTGAACATGTAGCTGAAACCACGCAGGAGGCTTCCCGCAGATGGGTGACACCCGCTCCAGTTCCAGTCCTTCCTCTGCCGGCGGCCGGCTGGTGGATGTGGTGTTGGACGAAGCCTCCATCGCCCGCTCCACCCCGGAAGTGGAGCATGACCGGGCCGTGGCGATCTATGACCTGATTGAGGAAAACCGGTTTCAGCCCGCCGGGCATCCGCCTCAGAACTTCATTCTCAATCTTGCGGTGGTGGAAAAGAAGCTTGTCTTCCGGATTTCAACGGAAGCCGGGCAGGAGGTGGTGACCCATGTCCTGTCCCTGTCGCCCCTGCGCAAGATCGTCAAGGACTACAATCTTATCTGCGAAAGCTATTATGAGGCGATCCGCCACGCGACCCCCAGCCAGATCGAGGCAATCGATATGGGGCGGCGCGGGGTGCATAATGAAGGCTCGGCCATCCTGATGGAGCGGCTGGAGGGGAAGATCGAGGTGGATATGCAGACAGCCCGGCGCCTGTTTACCCTCGTTTATGCCCTGCACTGGAAGGGCTGAGCCGAATGACCGGCCCGGGCCTGCGTCCGACGGCGGTTCTGTTTGCCTGCGGGATGAATTCCGTCCGCTCGCCCATGGCCGAAGCCCTGACGCAGCAGCTGTTTCCAGGCAAGATTTATGTACGTTCGGCCGGGGTGCGCGAGGGCAAGGTGGACCCGTTTGTGGATGCGGTGATGGCCGAAATTGGTGTCGACATGAGCCGCCACCGTCCCAAGACTTTCGAGGAGTTGGACGAATCCGGCTTCGACCTGATCGTGACCCTGGCACCTGAAGCCCACCACAAGGCGCTCGACATGACCCGCACGGATGCGGTGGAGGTGGAATACTGGCCGACCATGGATCCGACACTGGCCACCGGCAGCCGGGACCGTATCCTGGAGGAATACCGCGCGGTACGCGATCAGCTGGCGCTTCGCATCAAGAAACGGCTCGATTGGACACCGGCTGCAGCCGACTGAGGGTTCTTTTGGGACGGGTTGGAAAGAAAGGTTCACTTTCCACCGGTTATCCGTTAGTTTGCCGCGCACCCGCGGGCAGGACCCGCTTTATTCAGGATATCAAATGGCCAAAGAAGAAGCTCTGGAGTTTCCGGGCGTCGTAACAGAACTGTTGCCGAACGCGACGTTCCGCGTAAAACTGGAAAATGATCACGAAATTATTGCCCACACCGCCGGGCGCATGCGCAAGAACCGGATCCGTGTCCTTGCGGGCGACAAGGTTCTGGTGGAAATGACCCCTTATGACCTGACCAAGGGGCGGATCACCTACCGCTTCAAATAAGCGGTGACACGGTGGCACGGGCTGCAAGGCGCTTTCATGACCAATGTCCCTCAGCTGATCCTCGCATCCGCTTCACCGCGCCGCCTGGCGCTGCTGCAGCAGATCGGGCTGGACCCGGACCATCTCCTGCCGGGCGATATTGACGAGACCCCGAAAAAGTATGAGACCCCGCGCGCCCTGGCTGTGCGTCTTGCCCGCGCCAAGGCACAGGCCGTGCGCGCAAAGGCTGATGCGTTGCCGGACATGAGGGGCGGGATCGTGCTGGCGGCCGACACGGTCGTGGCCGTCGGCCGCAGGGCCCTGCCCAAGGCGGAACTCACCGAGCAGGCCGTCCTGTGCCTGTCGCTTCTGTCGGGCCGGGGGCACCGGGTCTTTACAGGGGTGGCGGTGTCGGACGCAAACGGCAAGCTTCGCTCCAAACTGGTAGAAACCCGGGTGCGCTTCAAGCGGCTGACCCGCAAGGATATGGACGACTATATTGCCTCGGGCGAATGGCGCGGCAAGGCGGGGGGCTATGCCATCCAGGGGCTAGCAGGCAGCTTTGTCGTCAAGCTGGTCGGCTCCTATCCGTCCGTGGTCGGTTTGCCCCTGGTGGAAACAGCCGGGCTGTTGAATGCGGCCGGATATCCGGTGCACCAGGGCTGGGCCAACGCCGCCGCCTGAAGACAGCAATGGATTTGGGGCAGGGACAAGGGGAGCCGGAACCATGACTAAAAGTGACAGCAATCCTTCTGATCGGCGCATGCGGCCCTGCCCGATTTGCTCAAAACTGTCGACCCGCGAAGACTATCCCTTCTGTTCGGACCGCTGTGCCAAGATCGACCTGAACCGCTGGTTTTCGGAAGGCTACACGATTCCGGTTGTCGAGACCGACGACATTGACGAGAGCAACTTTCCCGACGAGTGAGTTTGTCACCTGCGGGGGCACAGTGTCATCTGTGGACAGCTCAAACTGTGCGTCCCCGGATGTGCCGTGCCTCTTGTGAGGTTCCTGATCTCACCGCAGCAGGCAAAAGAGAATGCTCTTGAATAACCGCGATTTGCGTCAGGCTCTCGGATGACTAAACGTCAAGTTGATCGAGTGTTTCGCTACGTAATCTATTTTCGCAGCAGATAAAAATAGTTATCCGACTAAATTAAGTTCAGTCTATCGGGCGAAGCTCTCTTGCAGTTGTCACAAATCTGAACAAAGATCTGGCGACACCGGCCGCCCGGCATATGCGCTGCGGTCCGCGGGCGTGGGCGCTTTGGGATGCGCTTGCTGGCGCTGTGAAAGTCTGCGCGGGCAGGGCGGGTGAACGGGGCGGCGGAACTGCCGTGGCCTTTATAACAAACAGTATCAAGGGTGAGGGTCCGATGAAGAACCTTTTTCTGAGCGCCGCCGTGCTGTCCATGACGACAGCCCTGTCCAGCGCGGCATATGCCGACTATTCCCTGTCGATCTTGCATCTGAACGATCTGCATTCGCGCATTGAATCGATCAACAAATACGATTCCACCTGCGACGCGGACTCTGAGGCGGAAGGGAAATGTTTCGGCGGCATCGCCCGCATCAAGACCATGCTGGAAGAGCGTCGCGCCGCCCTTGAAGGCGAAGGCAAGAACGTGATCACGGTGGATGCTGGTGACCAGTTCCAAGGTTCGCTCTTCTACACCACCTACAAAGGCGACGCCGCGGCTGAGTTCATGAATGGCCTTGGCATTGACGTGATGGCCGTGGGCAATCACGAATTTGATGATGGTCCCGACGGCCTGGCGAATTTCCTCGGCAAGGTCACGTTCCCGGTGATTTCCGGCAATATCGACGTGAATGGCGAGCCGGCACTCAAGGGCAAGATCCCCGGTGTTCTGATTCTGGAACGGGGCGGGGAGAAGATCGGTATTGTGTCCGCGCTGGCGGAAGATACGGTCGATACGTCCTCGCCGGGTGAGGGAGTCCGGTTCATTCAGGCGGAAGACTATCTGAAAGGCGCGGTGGAAGGTCTGGAAGCGGCCGGGGTTAACAAGATCATCGCCGTGACCCATATGGGCCTGTCCCGCGACAAGGAGATCGCGGCAGCCGTCTCCGGCATTGATGTGATTGTCGGTGGCCATTCCCACACGCTTTTGTCCAACACCCAGGAACGGGCCGAAGGGCCGTATCCGGTGCAGGTCAAGAACCCGGAGGGCAAGGAGGTCCCGATTGTTCAGGCTTATGCCTATGGCAAGTTCCTGGGCGATCTGGAAGTCACCTGGGATGATGACGGCAATCTGATCAAAGCGGAAGGCGAGCCCATCCTGCTGGATGCGTCTGTCACACCCGATGAGGGCTTTGCCAAGCGGGTGGCTGAACTGGCCGCACCGATTGAAGAGCTGAAATCCAGGGTGATTGGGGGGAGTGAGGCCGTGATTGATGGCGACCGGGGCTCCTGCCGCGCTGGCGAATGCCAGATGGGCACGCTGGTGGCCGATGCCATGCTGGACCGGGTGAAGGACCAGGGCATTCAGGTTGCGATCCAGAATGGTGGCGGCCTGCGCGCCTCCATAGATGCCGGTGAGGTCACCATGGGCGAGGTCCTGACGGTTCTGCCGTTCCAGAACACCCTGTCCACCTTCCAGCTCAAGGGCGCCGACATCATTGCCGCGCTGGAAAACGGTGTGTCTCAGGTGGAGGAAGGGGCGGGACGCTTCCCGCAGGTGGCTGGTCTTAAATATTCCTGGACCCGCAAGAAAGACCCGGGCAGCCGCATTCTGGTAGTGGAAGTTCTGGAAGACGGGGCCTTTGTGCCGCTTGACCCGGAAAAGGTCTATGGCGTTGTCTCAAACAACTACATGCGCGGCGGCGGCGACGGCTACAAGGTATTCTCGGCCAACGGCATGAACGCCTATGACTACGGCCCCGGCCTGGAAGCGGTCGTGGCCGAGTATCTGGCCTCCCACAATGGCTACAAGCCCTATACGGACGGCCGGATTTCCGAGCAATAAGCTGACTTTGTCATTCCCCATTTGAAAGCGCGCCGCCTTCCGGCGCGCTTTTTACGTGTCTGAAAGACGACGGAAAGGCCTCCTTGAAAGAGCGCCATTGAAGCGCGCGGCCCCACCCAGTTTCAATGCGTGTCGCGTTCCAATGGTTTCAAAGCGTTTTGTCCCTTGCTTTGAAATCTCTGATGTCAGGCCGCAACAGGCAAATCCGATTGATCGTGACACGCCAAAGCGCCGTCCCGGACGCAGCGCAGCGGAACTCCGGGAGCCGCCCGGACATGGGTCCAGCTTTGTCCCCGGCGCAGGGCCGGGGCGGCCCAGAGGGCGGGGGAGGAGTGCTCGCTTTGCTTTGCCCCTTGGGAGCCCGTTGCCCCTTCTGCGGGCAGGGTGTCCCGGCCTCTCTTGGAAGACCTCCGGTCCCCATAGGAGGAACCGGCTGTGGGGCATGAAAAAAATTGTTTTTCAAAGGCTTGCGCGTATTTGAAGTTTTCCCCAGCCGGAAAGTCTTCTGAATGCAAAAAACTTTGCCGGGGTGCTGGACAAGCTCAGAACCAGCCTCTATAAGGACCGGGCTTTCGGCGAACGGCAGCGTTTCTTTGGTCCGGCAAGCACGCCCAGATAGCTCAGTTGGTAGAGCAGCGGATTGAAAATCCGCGTGTCGGTGGTTCGATTCCGCCTCTGGGCACCACTCTTTCCCTTGAAGAAATTAGACTGTTCAGACAGATCTGCTGGTGACAACACTCTGGCAAATGCCTGTGCCTGAACGTCTTTCCTGCGCTGCTGCACCCCGCCCGCTTACCCCGTCACTGCCCGCAAGATTTGAGACGCGACAATCTTTGCGGCCGGGGTCAGGACCTGGGCTTTGCGGGTCAGGAAGGAATAGGTCTCAACGGAGAGCGGCAGGTCAGTGTCCAGGGTGACAAGTGTGCCGGACAGGTCTGTGTCCGGGGCGGCTGTGAAGCTGGCGGCGACCGACTGGGCAACCGGGCCGATGGCATTTGTCTGCTGGATGGTGGCCAGGGTGAACAGGAAGGACGAGGTGGTCAGAACGCGTGAGGGCAAGGCCAAGCCCCTGTCCCGCAAGGCCTGTTCGGCTGTTGTGCGGATCGGGGAGCCGATCGAGGGCAATACCCAGTCGAAGGCCAGCAGCGCTTCCGCGGCAATGGGCGGACCGCTGCGGGTCAGCGGGTGGCCGGCGCGGGCGATCATGCAGGTCGGCTCGCGGGTGAGCGGCTTTTCCTCAAACAGCGCCGGGTCTTCGTTGGTCGGCACACGGCTCAAAGAGAAGTCCAACCGCCCCTCCAGAAGCATCGGCGCCAGCACCCGGCTGGTGCCCACCTCCACCGACAGCGTGATGTCCGGATAGCTGAGACGGATCTGCCGGAGCGCGGGGATCACATATTCAATGGCTGGACCAGTGACAGAGCCGATGCTGACATGGCCGCTCTGGCCCGCCTTGTGCTGCTCGATGTCCCGGCCCGCATCGGCAAATTCCTGAAGCACCCGCACACAGCGCTCTGCCAACGTGCGGCCCACATCCGTCAGCTCGATGCCACGGCCACTGCGCTGGTAGATCTCCGCATCCGTGATCCGCTCAATCTCGGCAATCAGCCGGGATGCTGCCGGTTGTGTGATGCCGAGCGCAAGCGCTGCCTCGGTGAGCCGGGCTTGCCGGGCGAGCTCCGTAAGCAGCCGTAAATGGGAGATTTTCAGGCCCCGCCGGACCAGATCCAATGGCATAGGTCTCGCTACCTTTAAGAGTATACCAAAAATAGTATGAAAAGATAACGAATAATAATTTGACGGTCATGTCAAATTTTCACATCACAAAGACCATGCATGGCGCTTGCATGCATAGGCATATTGATGGCCGGCAAGCACCGGCTGGGAGGAAAAGATGAAATTTGTAACGAAGGCGCTTGTCGCAGCCGCGGCAGCTGCAACCCTCATGTCTGGCGTCGCCCTGGCGGCGGACAAAGGTACCATTGGCATCGCAATGCCCACCAAATCGTCCGCCCGCTGGATTTCGGACGGCAATTCCATGGTCGAGCAGTTCAACGCCGCAGGATATGCCACCGACCTGCAATATGCGGAAGACGATATTCCGAACCAGCTCGCCCAGATCGAAAACATGATCACCAAGGGAGTGGACGTGCTGGTCATAGCCGCGATTGACGGCACCACACTGTCCAACGCCCTTGAAAACGCCGCGGCTTCCGGCATCAAGGTCATTGCCTATGACCGCCTCATCCGTGACAGCGGCGATGTCGACTATTACGCAACCTTCGACAACTTCAAGGTCGGGGTCCAGCAGGCGACCTCGCTGGTCAGCGGCCTCAAAGAACGGTTCGGGGACGGGCCGTATAATGTCGAACTCTTCGGCGGCTCGCCGGACGATAACAACGCCTATTTCTTCTACGATGGGGCCATGTCGGTTCTGCAGCCGCTGATTGACGACGGCACCATCGTGATCCAGTCAGGCCAGATGGGAATGGATACGGTCGGGACCTTGCGCTGGGACGGGGCTGTTGCCCAGGCCCGCATGGATAACCTCCTGTCCGCTCACTACACAGACAAAACACTTCATGGTGCACTCAGCCCCTATGACGGCCTGTCGATCGGTATCCTCTCGTCGCTGAAAGGGGTCGGCTACGGCTCTGGCGACCAGAAGATGCCGATCGTGACTGGGCAGGACGCCGAAGTTCCGTCCGTCAAGTCGATCCTGGCCGGCGAGCAATACTCGACCGTTTTCAAGGATACCCGGGAACTGGCGCGGGTGACTGTCGGCATGGTCGAAGCCCTGCTGAATGGCGGCGAGCCGGAAATCAACGATACCAAGACCTATAACAATGGCGTCAAGGTGGTGCCGTCCTACCTGCTGGAGCCGGTTGCAGTCGATGCCAGCAACTGGGAAGAGATCCTTGTCGGCAGCGGCTACTACACCGCCGACCAGGTCAAATAAGCCTCACTCCCAAACTTGTCCCGCCCGCGGTCTTGAAGGCTGCGGGCGGGTCCTTTAGCGCCAGCGGGAGTTTCGGGGTCATGGCACTCCTTTCCATGCAAAATATCAGCAAGTCCTTTCCGGGTGTGAAGGCCCTGGATCGCGTGAACCTGAATGTTCAGGAGGGCGAGATCCATGCGGTTGTCGGTGAAAACGGCGCCGGAAAATCCACCCTCATGAAAGTCCTGTCCGGGGTCTATCCCCACGGGGACTATGAAGGCGATATCGTTTTTGAAGGCGAAACCGCAAAGTTTTCAGGCATTTCCGACAGCGAGCGGAAGGGCATTATCATCATCCACCAGGAACTTGCCCTGGTGCCGGAACTGTCGATTGCCGAGAACATCTTTCTGGGCAACGAATGCGCTGCCAAGGGCATGATCAACTGGCGCGAAACCAACCGGCGCACCGGAGAGCTTCTGGCGAAGGTCGGCCTGCAGGAAGCTCCCACCACAAAGGTGGATTCCATCGGTGTCGGCAAGCAGCAGCTCGTGGAAATCGCCAAGGCGCTGTCCAAGGATGTGAAGCTGCTGATCCTGGACGAGCCGACTGCGGCCCTTCAGGAAAATGACAGCCGCAAGCTTCTGGACCTGATGCTGGAACTCAAGGCCCAGGGCGTCACCAGTATCATCATTTCGCACAAGCTCAACGAAGTGCGTTATGTGGCCGACACGGTCACTGTGATCCGGGACGGCACCACCGTTTCCAATCTGGATGCGGCGGACGGCTTGAGCGAAGACGATATCGTGCGCGACATGGTCGGCAGGGATATGACGCACCGCTATCCCAAACATGAGCGCAGTCCCGGTGAGACCTTGTTGGACGTGTCGGACTGGACTGTCTGGCATCCGGAACACACGGAACGCAAGGTCATCCGCAATGCCTCGTTCACGGTGCGGGCAGGGGAAGTGGTCGGCATTGCGGGCCTTATGGGGTCCGGGCGCACCGAGCTGGCCATGTCCCTGTTCGGCCGCTCCTACGGCCGTAACATTTCCGGGTCTGTGAAACTGCGCGGCCAGCCGATTGACGTGAGCAGCGTCGACCGGGCGATTGCCTCCGGCATTTCCTATGTCACCGAGGACCGCAAGGCGCTCGGTCTGGTGCTGGACGAGACCATCCGCTTCAACACCACGCTGGCCAATCTGGAAGGGGTGTCCTCCGGGTCCATCCTGAAGCGCAATGAGGAAACAAGGGTGGCCGAGGACTACAGGTCCGCGCTGGCGATCAGGACGCCGAGCGTCTTCCAGAAAACGGTCAACCTTTCCGGCGGCAACCAGCAGAAGGTGGTTCTGGCCAAATGGCTGTTCACCTCGCCGGAAGTCCTGATCCTGGACGAGCCGACCCGCGGGATCGATGTCGGCGCGAAATACGAGATCTACACCATCATCAACGACCTGGCAGATCAGGGAAAGGGGGTCGTCATGATCTCCTCCGAAATGCCGGAGCTGCTGGGCATGTGTGACCGGATCTACGTCATGAATGAAGGGGCTCTCGTGGGCGAACTGAACGCCCGGGACGCGAGTCAGGAGCGCATCATGTCGCTCATAGTCAACGAGTGAAAGAGCAAGACCCATGGAACTGGCACAAGGCGACACGCAGGCCGGCCCGGCCCCAAAAACCAAGAGCATCGGCGAGTATCTGTCATCTCATCTGAGACAATACGGTCTGCTGTTTGCATTGATCGCTGTGATGGCGTTTTTCCAGATCGTCACGGACGGCACCTTGCTGCGCGCGGTCAATGTCACCAACCTGCTGTTGCAGAACTCCTATATCATCATCATGGCGCTGGGCATGCTCGTCGTCATCGTTTCGGGCAATATCGACCTGTCGGTCGGTTCGGTGATGGGGTTTATCGGGGCCCTGGCCGCCGTCATGATCGTCAATTTCGATCAGCATGTGCTGGTGACCATCATTGCCTGTTTGGTGGTTGGCGGGCTGATCGGTGCGGCGCAGGGCTATTGGGTGGCCTATTGGAAGATCCCGTCCTTCATCGTGACTTTGGCGGGCATGCTTGTTTTCCGCGGTCTGTCTCTGTGGCTGCTGGAAGGCCAGTCGGTCGGTCCGTTCCCGAAGGAATTCCAGGTGATCGCTACCGGATTTGTTCCGGACATTTTCCCGGCAAGCCTCGGGCAGGGGCTGGCGGAACTGTTCAGCGTGCGCAAGGTCAATGTTCTGGCCCTTGTCACCGGAATTGCCGCCGCCGCTCTTATTGTCTGGATCGGCATGCGCCAGCGGGCCCAGAACAAGGCCTATGGCATTGAGGACGAGCCGTTCAGTTTCTTCGTGGCGCGCACGGTCATTGTTGCCTCCGCGCTGATCTTCGTCATGTTCAAGCTGTCGGTCTTCCGGGGCCTGCCGAATGTGCTGATTACCATGGGCATCCTGACAGTCATCTATGCCTTCATTACGGAAACCACCACCATCGGGCGCCGGATCTACGCGCTTGGCGGCAACCAGAAAGCGGCCAAGCTGTCGGGCATCAAGACCGAGCGGCTGACCTTCCTGGCTTTCACCAATATGGGTGTTCTGGCCGCCGCCGCAGGGCTTGTCTTTGCCGCGCGTCTCAACACCGCCACCCCGAAAGCGGGGTTTGCCCTGGAACTGGATGTGATCGCGGCAGTCTTCATCGGTGGCGCTTCCATGTCGGGCGGTGTCGGCACGATCATCGGCGCGGTGGTCGGGGCGTTCCTGATGGGGGTTCTCAACAACGGCATGTCGATCATGGGCATCGGTATTGATTATCAGCAGATGATCAAGGGGCTGGTGCTGCTCGCCGCCGTTATTTTCGATGTCTACAACAAGAACAAGCAGGGCTGATCCGATGCTTATTTCCCAGATGCTCCACGAGAACGGCTCTGTCGGCGTCGTCATCCGCAATGGCAGCGAAGCCTGTCTTCTGCAAGGTGCTGCCTCCAGCTATGACCTGGTCCTGCGGGCCATTGAAAACGGCCAGACCCTGACCGAGTGCATTCGCGGCCATGCGCTTGGAACCGCTGTCGATCTGGACCGGCTGGCAGACGAGAAGCGTCTGCTTCTGCCGATCCACCATCCGGACAAGGCCCATTTGCACCTGACCGGAACGGGTCTGACCCATCTGGGTTCGGCGGCCACACGGGATGCGATGCATGCGGGAGATCAGCCGGATGCTGACGACCATGTGACTGATTCCATGAAAATGTTCCGCATGGGCCTTGCCGGGGGACGGCCGGATGCGGGCAAAGCGGGCGTGCAGCCGGAATGGTTCTACAAGGGCAATGGCAGCTGCGCCGTTGTCCCCGGCGGTGATCTTGTCAGTCCGGGCTTTTGTGAAGATGGCGGCGAAGAGCCGGAAATTGCAGGCATCTATGTGGTGGCCGGGGACGGCACACCGTTCAGGGTCGGCTTTGCGCTCGCAAACGAATTTTCCGACCATGTGATGGAGCGGCAGAATTACCTCTATCTTGCCCATTCCAAGCTGCGGCCTGCCTCTTTCGGGCCGGAAATGCTTGTCGGGCCGCTGCCGGACAATGTTGAAGGGACAAGCCGGATCCTCCGGGGCGGGGCCGTGGTGTGGGAGAAGCCGTTCCTGTCCGGCGAAGCCAACATGTCCCACACCATTGCCAATCTGGAACACCACCATTTCAAATATGACGTTTTCCGCCAGCCCGGCGATCTGCATGTGCACATGTTCGGAACCGCAACACTCTCCTTTGCGGACGGGATGTCCTGCCGGGAGGGGGACGAGATTGAAATTTCGGCGCCAGGATTCGGTGTGTCTCTTAAAAACCGGCTGACGTTTCAGGCAAGCGATCCCTCAGCCGCGATTGTGAAAGTGCTTTAGGAATGGCGTTCAAACCGGCAGACTGGCCCCGCAAATTGCGTTCCGCCGAATGGTTCGGCGGCACAAGCCGCGATCACATCTACCATCGCAGCTGGATGAAGAACCAGGGTCTGCCGGATGACCTGTTTGACGGGCGGCCGGTGATCGGGATCTGCAACACATGGTCCCAGCTGACGCCGTGCAATGCCCATTTGCGGGATCTGGCGGAGCGGGTCAAACACGGCATCTATGAAGCTGGGGGCTTCCCGCTGGAATTTCCGGTGTTCTCCACTGGGGAAAGCACGTTGCGGCCTACTGCCATGATGTTCCGCAATCTGGCCAGCATGGATGTGGAAGAAGCGATCCGCGCCACCCCGCTGGACGGAGTGGTGCTTCTGGTGGGCTGTGACAAGACAACGCCAGCCCTGTTGATGGGCGCAGCCTCTGTGGACCTTCCGGCGATCGTCGTCACCGGTGGGCCCATGCTGAATGGGTGGTTTCAAGGGGAGCGGGTCGGCTCCGGCACCCATTTGTGGAAATTCTCGGAAGCCGTGAAAGCGGGCGAGATGAGCGGTGAGGAGTTTTTGGAGGCGGAAGTGGCCATGAGCCGGTCGCCGGGCTCCTGCAACACCATGGGCACGGCCTCCTCCATGGCCTCCATGGCGGAGGCGCTCGGCATGGCGCTGTCCGGGAATGCGGCCATTCCGGCCGTGGACAGCCGGCGCCGGGTCATGGCGCATCTGTCCGGGCGGCGCATCGTGCAGATGGTCAAGGACGATCTGAAGCCTTCCGACGTGTTGACACGTCAGGCCTTTGAAAACGCGATCCGAACCAATGGGGCGATTGGCGGTTCGACCAATGCCGTGGTCCATCTTCTGGCTATTGCCGGGCGTGTGGGCCTCGATCTCACCCTGGAGGACTGGGACCGGCTCGGGCGAGACATTCCGACCATCGTCAACCTCATGCCGTCGGGCAAATATCTGATGGAGGAGTTTTTCTATGCGGGCGGCCTGCCGGTGGTGCTGCGCCATCTCGGCGAGGCAGGGCTGCTGTACAAGGAGGCGCTGACCGTCTCCGGTCAAACCGCTTGGGAGCAGGTCAAGGATGCACGGAATTGGAACGAGGATGTCATCCTGCCTGCGGAGAAGGCCCTGACCCAGCAGGGTGGAATTGCTGTTCTGAAGGGGAACCTTGCCCCCAGCGGCGCGGTCCTGAAACCGTCTGCGGCATCGCCCCATCTGATGCAACACCGGGGCCGGGCCGTCGTGTTTGAAGACATTGACGACTACAAGGCCCGTATCAATGATGAGGCGCTGGAGATCGACGAGACCTGTGTGATGGTCCTGAAGAATTGCGGCCCCAAAGGCTACCCGGGCCTGTCGGAGGTCGGCAATATGGGCCTGCCGCCGAAGGTCTTGAGACAGGGCATCACCGACATGGTGCGCATTTCCGATGCGCGCATGTCCGGCACAGCCTATGGCACTGTGGTTCTGCACACGACACCGGAAGCGGCCGCAGGCGGACCGCTGGCCGTTGTGCGCACCGGTGACATGATCGAGCTCGATGTACCGGGCCGCAGGCTCCACCTGGATATCCCGGAAGAGGAGCTTAAAGCCCGCCTTGCCGCCTGGACCCCGACCCACGAGGTGCCGCAAAGCGGGTATGCAAGGCTCTATCATGACCATGTCGAAGGGGCAGATACGGGCGCTGACTTTGATTTCCTCAAAGGCTGCCGGGGCTCCGCCGTGCCAAAGGATTCCCACTAATGAGTGAAAAACTGGCCCTGGTTGGCATTGGCAAGATCGCCCGCGACCAGCATCTTCCAGCAATTGCGGACAATCCGGACTGGTCACTTGAAGCGGTGGTGAGCCGCAACGCGGAAGTTCAGGGCGTTGAAAATTACGGATCGCTGGATGCACTTTTGGAACGGCGGCCGGATATCAGCACGATCTCGCTTGCCATTCCGCCGCAGCCAAGGTTCGACTATGCGGCCAAAGCGATAAAGGCAGGCAAGCATGTGATGCTGGAAAAGCCGCCGGGCCAGAGCCTGGCAGAGTGTTTCACGCTGGAAGGGCTTGCCCGCAAACAGGGGGTGTCGATCTTCGCAACCTGGCATTCGCGCTACGCAGATTGTGTTCCGGATCTGAAAGCGTGGCTGGCAGTCCGCCGCCTGAAACGGCTGGAGATCACCTGGAAGGAAGATGTGCGCCGCTGGCATCCGGGGCAGGACTGGATCTGGGAGCCAGGCGGCATGGGCGTTTTTGACCCGGGCATCAATGCCCTGTCCATCCTCACGGAAATCTTGCCCCATCCCGTGCATCTGAAAGAGGCAACGCTGGAGGTCCCGGCAAACCGGGCCACGCCGATCGCGGCCTGGCTCAGCTTTGCCGATCCCGGCGGAGCGCAGGTGTCGGCCGCTTTCGACTGGCGCCAGGAAGGGCCGCAAACCTGGGATATTCTTGTGGACACGGATGAGGGCAGTGCAAGGCTATCCCTTGGAGGGGCACGGCTAGACGTTGAGGGAGAACTGGTCCAGCAGGGCGGTGATCATGAATATGCCAATCTCTATGCCCGCATGGCGGATCTGGTTGCATCCGGGCGCAGTGATCTGGATCTGGCTCCTATGATCCATGTGTGCGACGCGCTTGCCCTGGGGCGCCGGGTGACGGCCGACGACTTCCATTTTTGACGTTGGGGCGCGTGTCGCGTTCCAATCTGTTCAAACCGTTTCGTCATTTGCGTTGATATCCATGATTTCAGGCAGAGAAAGGTGAACCTGATGAAACGCGACTTGCTCCAAGGTAAGACAGCGAGCCTGGGCGCACAGCTCTTTGCCAGAGGAGAGATGTCCATTTTCTACAGATTCCCGAAGCGGAAAGCTGATGAGTTTTTGATGGGGCTGAATAAATTTTCCTATTAAATCAATATACTGTAAGAAATATCTATAATTATTTTTAATTTTTACCAATCGTTAGTTTGGTCCTTTCAACCTCACGATGTTTCATCAGTTGAGGTGTGAAATGAGAATCCTGCAAGACATCAGCAGTTCTGCGCGCCTGACGATTGGATTTGCATTCGTATTGATTTTGCTGTTCTGATCGCGGGCTACGGTATTCATGAAGTCAATGGCGTAAACGCCAACCTGAGCGAAGTGAATGACGTCAACAGCGTCCGCCAGCGCCAGGCCATCAACTTCAGAGGCAGCGTCCATGACCGCGCCATCGCTTTGCGCGATGTGGTTCTGGTCTCATCGGACAAGGAGCTTGAGGAGGCACTGGCCGATATCGCCCGGCTGGAAGCGTTCTATACCAAGGCCGCTGCCGTCATGAGCAAGATCCTCAAACCGGGCGACATGTCCGCAGCGGAAGACTTGAAGATCCTGGGCAGCATCAACGATATCGAGGCCCATACAATGCCCTTGATTGCGAAGGTGATTGCCTTTCGCAAGGCGGGGCAGATCTCTGAAGCCCAGTCGCTTTTGATGGCCGAGGCCCGGCCCGCCTTTGTCATCTGGCTTAAGCGGATCAACCAGTTTATCGACCTGCAGGAAGCCAAGAACCATGCCATTGGCGTGGAGGTAAACCGGGTGATTGAAGGGTTTCAGGTGCTGATGGCAACCATCTGCGGCATTGCAGTGGTGATCGGCAGTGCGGTTGCCTATTGGTGTCTGAGGCCGGTCCGGCTTCTGCCCAATCTGGCCGGGACGGTTAAAAAGCTGGCCGAAGGGGATCTGTCGGTTGAGGTGCCCCAAGCACGGGGCCAGGATGAAGTTGGCGAGATTTTGCGGGCCACAGCCATCTTCAAGCAGACCGCCCTGGAAACCGGGCGCCTGCGCGAAGAGCAGGCCTTGCAGGCAGACCGGGCCGAAGCGGAAAAACGGGAAGAGATGAATGCGCTGGCCTCGAGTTTTGAGGACACTGTGGGGGGCATTGTCGGGGATGTCCTGAGCGCGGCCGAACAGCTGTTCCAGGATGCAGAAGCCATGTCTGCGGTTGCCAATGAGGCGAGCGAGGAAGTGGTTGCAGCCACCTCGGCGGCTGAGCAGGCGTCTGGAAATGTGAAAACCGTGGCCGCTGCCGCAGAGGAACTGTCGGCCAAGATCCTGGATGTATCGAAGCAGATTTCCGATGCCTCGGATCTGTCCAATGCGGCCGCGGACGAAACCCAGAGCACGACCCAGGCTGTTCACAAATTGAGCGAAGTCGTGTCAAAAGTGGCGGCGGTGACCAATCTTATTCAGGCGATTGCCGAGCAGACCAATCTTCTGGCCCTCAACGCCACCATCGAGGCGGCACGGGCCGGGGAGGCCGGCAAGGGCTTTGCAGTCGTGGCCTCCGAGGTCAAGCAGCTTGCTGAACAGACCTCGAAGGCAACGGATGAAATCAAGACGCAGATAGAGGAAATTGAGCAGGCGTCCGGCCATTCCGTTGAGGCGGTTGAAAAGATTGCAGAATCTGTTCAGAAGATCAGCGCCCTGGCCCAGACCGTGGCGGCCTCTTCGGAAGAGCAAGGTGGTGCCACGCGGATGATCGCCAAAAGCGCCTGTGAAGCCTCTCAAGGCACCCAGCTGGTCACCGGCAGCGTCGGCAAGGTGGCTGAGGCGGCACAGGAAACCCAGCGGACCTGCAGCGGGGTGCGTCTTGCAGCCGACAAGCTGACAGAGCGCGCCCGCGTGCTTCAGGACGGGGTCGGGGCTTTTCTCACGCAGGTCCGCGCGGCTTGACCCGCCTGCAATATGCGCCTGCTGCGCGCCTGATATGCGCTTCGGCAGACCGGCGGAGTGCCGGTTTGCCAAGGGTTTTCAAGAGGATGGGATAAGGGCGTTGGTTATGTCTGAAGTTCCGCGCGGCGGCCTTCAAGAATGACATGTTCCATCGCCTTGGCAGCAGCGGCCGCGTCTCCGGCGGTGATGGCGGTGACAATGGCCCGGTGGCGGGCGACAAATTCTCTGGCTTCCTGATCATTGCGCTCATTGGCCTCGGCGACAAACAGCGAATAGAGCGCTGCCTGAACCAGATCACCAAGCGACTGGAGAAACCGGTTTCCGGATAGTTTCAGGATCAGCTTGTGAAATTCCAGATCCGCAATGGCGATAGCGGCCCGGTCTTCTCCGCGAGCCAGGTTGTCACACAGTCTGGACAAGGCAACGCAATCCGCATCGCTGGCCCGGCGGGCGGCCTGACTGGCTGCGGCCGGTTCGAAAATCAGCCGGATCTCGAACAGTTCTTCCAGATAGGGGTGGGCATTTTTCAAGGCCGCGTGCCAGCGCAGCACATCCGGGTCAAACATATGCCAGCCGGTGGCCGGCCGGACATGGGTGCCTACCTTCGCCTTGGACTGGATCAGCCCTTTGGCAATCAGCGTCTTCTTGGCCTCCCGCACGACGGTGCGGGAGACGTTGAACATCTCGCAGATATCCGGGTCGAGCGGAATCATCGTCTCGGGAGGATACTCTCCCGCAACGATGGCCTTGCCAAGCTGTTCGACAACCTGATCGGTCTGGTTGCCGATTTGGTTGCCCAGTCCGCCGGTTGTGACGAAGGTCATGAGTGCGCGGCGAACGCGATCGCTGGTTTTTGGCGGAGTGTCGTTGCCCAAGTGAGACCCTTCTGCAGCAATATGAAGCCGAAAAGCAGACATCCGATGACGATCTTGGTCCACCAACTCGACAAGGTACCGTCGAAAACAATAAATGTTTGTATCAAGCCCATGATCAAGATGCCAAAGAAGGTTCCGGCAACAAAGCCCCGGCCACCGGTCAAAAGCGTGCCTCCGATAACCACAGCGGCGATGGCATCCAGTTCCACCCCGACGGTGGCCAGCGAATACCCGGCTGAGGTGTAGAGCGAAAAGACGATCCCGGCGAGACCGGCCAGCCCCCCGGAAACCGCATAGATGCCGATGGTGGTGGTCGCCAGTGGCACGCCCATGAGCTTTGCCGTCGCAAGGCCTCCGCCGATTGCGTAGATATTCTGGCCGAACCGGGTCCGGCGGGAGATGACAATCCCGGCCACAAACACCAGCAGCATGATCAGGCCGGTCAGGCGGAAACGGCCACCGCCCGGAGCCTTCCAGTAGAGTGACTGAAGAGTGTCATAAAATTCGTGGGTGATCGGCACACTTTCCGTCGACAGGACATAGGCGGCCCCACGGGCAAGGAACATGCCCGCAAGGGTCACGATAAAGGGGGGCATGTCCAGATAGTGGATCATCGCCCCCATGGCCGCGCCGAAAGCAATCGTGATGACCAGCACCAGGGCAAAGGCGGCCAGCGGATGGATGGATGTGTCGCGCAGGATCACGGCCAGAAACACACCGGTAAAGGCGATGACGGAGCCCACGGACAGATCGATCCCGCCGGACAGGATGACGAAGGTCATGCCGACGGCAGCAATGCCGAGAAAGGCATTGTCGGTCAGAAGGTTGGCGAAGACCCGGGTCGACAGCATCGACGGGTACTGCCAGGCGCAGAGGCTGTAGGCGAGCACGAACGTGGCAATGGTCACCAGAAGCGGGAGGTGGGTCGAGCGGATCATTGCGTGCTTTCCTTAGCGTCTGAAACGGAGTCGGAGGGCAGCGGCGGGGCGGACGCGCGCAGGATATAGAGCGCGTGTTTGACCGTCGGCGACTGGAGAATGAGAATGGCGATGATGATCAGCGCCTTGATCACCAGATTGAACTCCGGCGGCAGGCCGGACAGAAGGATGACCGAATTCACCGACTGGATGATCAAGGCGCCGATGAGCGAGGCGAGAATGGAAAACCGTCCGCCGAGCAGGGAATTGCCGCCGATCACGACCGCCAGAATGGCGTCCAGCTCCAGCCACAGCCCGGCATTGTTCGCATCTGCCCCCTTGATGTCGGCAGCAACGATGACACCGGCCAGTGCGGCACAGAACCCGGAAATCAGATAGACGGACAAGATGAGGACACGGCTGTTGATCCCGGCCAGACGGGAGGAGCTTTCATTGATGCCGATGGCCTCAATCAGCATGCCGAGAGCGGTCCGGCGCACAAAGGCGGTCACAAGACAGCCAAGAACCAGCCAGATCAGGATGGGAGTGGGCAAGCCGAAGACCGTGCCGGCGCCCAGATGGATCAGGCCCGGATTGACGAATGTCAGGATTGTGCCTTCGGTCACCAGCTGGGCGATGCCCCGGCCCGCCACCATCAGCACAAGCGTTGCCACAATGGGCTGAATGCGCAGGAAAGCCACCAGAAAACCGTTCCAGATCCCGCACAAGGTGCCGGTTGCAAGGGCGCCCGCAAGCGCGGTCTGCCAGGACTGGCCATCCGTGACGAGGGAGGCGGCCACCGCTCCGGCAATGGCCATCACCGCGCCGACCGACAGGTCGATCCCGCGCGTGGCAATGACCAGTGTCATGCCGATGCACAGGAGTGCGGTGGGCGCGCCCCGGTTCAGCACATCAACCAGATTGCCGAAAAGCCGGCCGTTCTGGAATTCGATCTTGAAGAAATCCGGAAAGACCAGAACGTTCAGGACCAGCACGGCTGCAAGGATGATCAGTTGCGGTGCGAGGCGTTTGAGGCTTGAAGACAGCTGAGTGGGCATCAAACGACCTCTTCCCAGGTTTCGTCGGCAATCGCGCTGACAATATTGGCTGGCGTGATGTCGTCGCCCTGCAATTCGCCCACCTGGCGACGGTCGCGCAAGACAATGACACGGGTGGAATAGGCAACCAGTTCCTCAAGTTCTGAAGAGGCCACCAGCAGGGCCATGCCGTCTTCCCTGAGCTGCTCGATCAGGGCGATAATTTCCGCATGAGCGCCAACATCAATGCCCCGTGTCGGTTCGTCCAGGATGAGAAAGGACGGGTTGGTGGCCAGCCAGCGGGCGAGCAGCGCCTTTTGCTGATTGCCACCGGACAAAAGCCGGATCGGCATGTCCAGGCTGGCAAGGCGGATGTCGAGGGCCCGCACATAGGCTTCAGCCAGTTCATCGACTTTCGCCTTGGGCAGCGGCCGGAACCAGCCTTGGCGGGCCTGAAGGGCCAGCACGATATTTTCCCGAACCGAAAGGTCTCCGACAATGCCGTCATTCTTCCGGTCTTCCGGACACAGTGCGAAGCGGTGCCCGATGGCCTCCTGAGGGCTGCGCAGCGCGATCTTGCGGCCTTTCAAAAGGGCTTCGCCCTGGTCCGCCTGAATGGCGCCAAACACAAGACTGGCCGTTTCCGTGCGGCCGGCGCCCAGCAGGCCAGCCAGACCGACAACCTCGCCCTTGCGGATCGTCAGGTCGAAAGGCTCAATCACGCCGCGGCGGCCGAAATCCTTAAGCTGGATCAGAGTTTCTCCCGTGACGGCGGGGGGGCGGTCATGAATCCGGTCTTCCAGCTGGCGGCCGAGCATCAAGGTGACGATGTCGGTCTGGCTGGTTTCGGCCAATTTGCGCGTGCCGATGACCCGGCCATTGCGCAAGATCGTCGCCCGGTCGCAAATCTCAAAGACCTGGTCGAGAAAATGGGTGATGAAGACAATGGCAAGGCCACGGGCCTTGAGTTTTTCGATCACCGAAAACACCAGCGCGACCTCGTCCCGGTCGAGACTGGCGGTCGGTTCATCCAGGATCAGCACCTTGCCGGACAGTTCCACGGCCCTGGCAATGGCCACCACCTGTTGAACGGCGACCGAATAGGCCGACAACGGGTCGGCCGGGTTCAGGTCCAGTCCGAACTCGGCCAGAAGGTCGCGCGCCATGGTCAGCATCCGGCGCTGGGCAATCAGGCCCCGCATCACGGGCTGGCGGCCAAGAAAGAGGTTTTCGGCAACGCTCAAATTCGGCAGCAGATTGACTTCCTGATAGACTGTGCCGATGCCCAGCTTCTGGCTGTGTTCCGTGCTGCGCGGCGCAATCTCCTGGCCGTCCAGGAGAATGGTTCCGCCGTCGCGCCGGTAGGCGCCGGTCAGGCATTTGATCAGGGTTGATTTTCCGGCCCCGTTTTCCCCCAAAAGGGCATGGACTTCACCGGGATAAAGCGTCAGATCGACGGCATCCAGCGCAATGGCGCCGGGAAAGAATTTGGAAATGCCCTTGCAATTCAGCAAAGGGGTTGGCGCGCTGGCCATGGGTGGGCTCCCCCGGAAAGTCCGTTTTCTTTGCTTTTGGTCTGGCACGCCAGAGGTGCGTGCCGGGCGGGAGGCCTGCCCGGCACGCGCAATCCCGGATCAGTATCCGAGATCTTTTTTCATCTCGTAGATGGCCTTGTTGTCATCCTTGAGTGTGTAGAGCTTGGACTCGGTCTGAATCCACTTCGGTGGTACGGTGCCGTCCGCCAGATAGGCTTCGAGGGCATCCAGGGCAGGGCCCGCCATGTTCGGCGTCAGCTCGATGGTGGCATTGGCTTCGCCATTGGCCATGGCCAGGTGAATGTCCGGCACGGAATCGATCGAGACGATCTTGATGTCCTGACCCGGTTTCAGACCGGCTTCCTTGATGGCCTGAATGGCGCCAACAGCCATGTCATCATTGTGGGCATAAAGGGCACAGATGTTCTCGCCGCCAAGCGCTTTGAGGAAGCTTTCCATGACAACCTTGCCCTGGCTGCGGGTGAAGTCGCCGGTCTGGCTGCGGACAATCTTCAGATTGTCATTCCCGGCGATGCCCTCCTCAAAGCCTTTCTTCCGGTCAATCGCCGGAGATGACCCGGTGGTGCCCTGAAGTTCGACAATGTCGCATTGTTGTCCGGCCACTTCCTCGGCCAGCCACTTTCCGGCGACCCGGCCTTCATGCACCAGATCCGATGTCACTGCCGTCATGTAAAGATCGTCAGAGGCATCGACGGTCCGGTCCAGCAGAATGACCGGGATTTCCGCATCCTTGGCTTCTTCCAGAACCTCGTCCCACCCGGTTGCCACAACCGGCGCCATCAGGATCGCGTCCACGCCTTGCGCGATGAACGAGCGGATGGCCTTGATCTGGTTTTCCTGCTTTTGCTGGGCATCTGCGAATTTCAGTGTGATGCCGCGTTTTTCAGCTTCCTGTTTGGTCACCGTTGTTTCCGCAGCCCTCCAGCCGGACTCAGATCCGATCTGAGAAAAACCGATGGTCAGGTCGCCGGCCAGGGCGCTTGCCGGAACAAGCGCCATCGCTCCGGCAACAAGCATTGCCTTGAGTTTCATAGTCTCCTCCACAAGGTATTTTATCCTCACGGAAATTATTAAGTATTACTTTATTACTTTTGTAAAGCGGGTTTGTGTCCCTAGTCGGAGGAGGTAATGCAACCTTCTGATAAAAATGAGGAAAACGGTATCAAAGATGTTCTGCGAATAGGTCTTTTGCCGTCTTCGCGGGCTGCGGGCAGGATCCGAAACGCGGTCTACCGGGCCGGTTTCACGCCCGCCCCGGCGTCTTCTCAGGTGTAAAAACATGGGGTGCCGGAGCGCCCGGCAGACCCGGTTTCCTAGTTTTCCAGTTTCACCCAGGCAGCATTCTTTGCCGAGGACCGGACGCAGGCGTCGATGAAGCGCATACCGGCGAGCCCGTCTGAAATATCCGGCACGAGATGGGGGATCTCTTTGCCGGTCTGATGGGCCCGGATGGCATCGGCCGCGTCCTTGTATAGATTGGCGAAGCCCTCAAGATAACCTTCCGGATGGCCCGGCGGGATGCGGGTGGCCCCCGCGACACTCTCCAGCATGCCGGCGCCCCCCCTTGTCACGATGCGCTTCGGCTCGCCGAACGGCGTGACATATAGATGGTTCGGGTGCTCCTGGTGCCACTCCAGGCCGCCCTTGTCCCCATAGACCCGGATCTTGAGATTGTTCTCGTTGCCGGGCGCGACCTGGGAACACCAGAGCATCCCCCGGGCACCGCTGGCAAAGCGCAGCATGACATGGGCATTGTCATCCACCTGACGGCCCGGCACGAAGGATTGCAGATCGGCGGCAAGGCTCTCGGCGGATTGGCCGGTGATGAAACAGGCCAGATTATAGGCATGTGAGCCGATGTCCCCGGTCGAGCCGCCTGCGCCGGAGCGGGCCGGGTCGGTGCGCCATTCAGCCTGCTTGTTGCTTTGCGCGATGGTCAGCCAGTCTTGCGGATATTCCACCTGAACGACCCGGAGGGTGCCGAGATCACCGTTTTGCACCATTTCGCGCGCCTGCCGGACCATGGGATAGCCGGTGTAATTGTGGGTGAGGAAAAAAAGCGCGCTGGAGCTTTCCGCTGCCTTGGCCAGCTTTTTGGCATCGGGCAGGGTGGAGGTCAGGGGCTTGTCGCAGATGACATGAATGCCGCGTTTCAGAAATTCCCGCGCGGCCGGATAGTGCACATGGTTCGGCGTGACAATGGCCACCGCCTCAATCCCGTCCTTCAACCTTGCCTCGCGCTTGGCCATGTCTGCAAAAGAGGCGTAGATGCGATCTTCCCTCAGGCCAAGGGCACGGCCCGATTCCAGGGCCTTTTCCGGGGTGGAGGACAGGGCGCCTGCCACCAGCTCGTAGCGTCCATCCAGCCGGGCTGCGATCCTGTGGACCGCGCCGATAAAAGCATCCTTGCCGCCGCCGACCATGCCAAGACGGATCGGGCGGGTCTGCTGGCTCTCTTGTGCGGTGTTCCCCATAATACTCCTCCATATGCCCCCCGCATTGTCTAGGGGTTTACATGACTGTAATCGATTACATCGATACCGCGAAACCACGTCCCGAAAAAGATCCCGGAACCATTTTGTGTCCAGCGGAGCGGAATGGGCTGCTGGGCCGGATGAAAAACATGCGCAGATGGGTCATCCGCCCTGCCAGGTTCTGACCGCCTCAAGCGGATAGACCAGCATCAGCACATTCAGCGTCAGATTGTCCCGGATGACCCAGAGAGCCAGAAGTTCGAAAGCAATGGCGGTCAGAACCGTGAGCCAGACTGGCACGCGCCAGGCAAAGAAGAACCCGGCCAGCATCCATATAATGTCGAATACCGAATTGAGCACGCTGTCGCCGGTATAGGTGGCGGCAATGGTGGCCTCCCGGTAGCGGTCGATGATCCAGGGGCTGTTTTCAACGATTTCCCAGGCCGCTTCGATCAGGATCGCCCCAAGCGCCCGCTCGCCCACGAAGCGGTGGCGGAGCACCAGCCAGAACAGGCCGTAAAAAAGAAAGCCGTGAATGATATGGGAGAAGGTGTACCAGTCGGCAATGTGCTGGGAGGACCCGGCCAGATCGTCTGCGGGTGTCCAGAACAGCACATAGCCGCAGGAGCAGACCGGGATACGGCCCATGGCCAGAAGCAGGGCAGCGGTTGCGGCGATCATGAGGAGGCCGGTGAGGAGGCAGGCGGTGCGGCTCAAGACGCTCTCCTATGGTTATGGGCCCATCCGGATCCGGCCCGGGGCGAGGGCGGAGATTCTATGCTGGAAATTCAGCCGGTTTCTCTCTATGACCTTGCGCCAACGAAACATCAATCCATCCGGCCCTCAAGAGTGCTGCTGCGCACCGGTTTCAACCGCCGAGAGTGCGCAGGCCCGCCGGAACAACGGATCAGGAGACACCCATGGCAGGCCCAAACGGCGCGGCGCCCTATCAGGTCCGGCGCACCTTCGCGATCATTTCCCACCCGGATGCCGGTAAGACAACCTTGACGGAAAAGCTGCTCCTTTCGGGGGGCGCGATCCGCACGGCCGGGCAAGTGCGCGCGCGCGGCGAGCGCCGCCGGGCCCGCTCCGACTGGATGAAGATCGAGCAGGAACGCGGCATTTCCGTTTCGTCCTCTGTCATGACTTTCGAGCGCAAGGGCATCATCTACAATCTGCTCGACACGCCGGGCCATGAGGACTTTTCCGAAGACACCTACCGCACGCTCACCGCCGTGGATGCGGCAATCATGGTGATTGACGCGGCCAAGGGCATCGAGACCCAGACCCGCAAGCTTTTTGAAGTCTGCCGCCTGCGCGACATTCCGATCATCACCTTTGTCAACAAGATCGACCGGGAAGGGCGCCACGCCCTGGAAATCCTGGATGAAGTGCAGGAAGCACTGGCGCTGGATGTCTCGCCGCAGACTTGGCCTGTGGGCATGGGCTCCGATTTCTTTGGGGTGTATGACTGGCAGCAGAAGAAATTCCATACTTCCGAGGGCGAGCGGGGCGGAGCCTATGCCGAGACCAAGGACGTGTCGGGTCTTGAGGATGAAATGCTGACCGGTACGGTCTTCGACCGGATCATGGAAGAGCTGACTGAGAATGTGGAGCTTGGCGCGGAAGGCTATGCGGAATTCGACCGGGACAGCTTTCTGGAAGGTCATTTGACACCGGTCTTTTTCGGCTCGGCCCTCAGAGATTACGGCATTGAGGAAGTGCTTGATTTCATCGCCGCCTTTGCCCCGCCGCCCCATTCCCAGCCGGCCACCGGCGGGCGCACTATCATGCCCCAGGAAGACAAGGTCACCGGCTTTGTCTTCAAGGTTCAGGCCAATATGGACCCCAAGCACCGGGACAGGATTGCTTTTGTGCGCCTGTGTTCAGGCACGTTCAAGCGGGGCATGAAGCTGAAACATGTGCGTGCTGGCAAACAGATCGCGGTGTCCGCGCCGATCTTTTTCTTTGCCGAAGAGCGTGAGATTGCCGATCTCGCCTATCCGGGCGATGTGATCGGCGTGCCCAACCACGGCCAGTTGCGCGTGGGCGACACGTTGACCGAGGGCGAGAACATTCACGTCACTGGCCTGCCAGCCTTTGCCCCGGAAATCCTGCGCCGGGTGCGCCTGTCCGATACGATGCGGGTCAAGCAGATGCGCCAGGGCCTGCAGGATCTGGCTGAAGAAGGCTTGGTTCAGATCTTCAAGCCGGATCTGGGTTCCAACTGGATTGTCGGCGTGGTCGGCGCCCTGCAGCTGGATGTGGTTGTGGACCGTCTGAAAGCGGAATATGGCACGGAAATCGGTTTTGAGGCCGTGCCCTATACCACCGCCCGCTGGATTGAGACCGACAGCCAGACCCTGCAGACGATCATCGAAGGCCACCGCATGTCGGTTGCCAATGACCGGGACGACAAGCCGGTGTTCTTGTTCAAGAACGCCTGGGAAATCGGTCACGTCACCGAAAAATTCCCCGATGTGACCTTCCGCGAGACGCGGGAGATCGTCTACGAGGCGTGAGCCGCCTTGCTCGCTCTCCTGCGAACGCAAGGTGACGATGCGCCGGACAAGGCATCTGTCCGGCGTGCCTGCCGCCAAGCCACCTCTGTCCGGGGCTGAGGACGTGCGCGTTTCAGTTCAACTGCAGTCTGCCGTTTTTCTTTGGCGTTGAACGCCCTGGTGACGGGCAGTGACAGGAAAAACCGCTGAAAATCGATTTTCTCTTGGAAGAGCAGTTGCACGATGGAGGTATCGCAAGAACTGACGATGATAAATTTCTGAATTTTCCGGTGGGAACTGATTGCAACGAGCCGATACCGCAACTTAATTTATCAAATTTTCTTGTAACTCTCTCTTATTGCTGACCTTTGTACGTTGAATTCACTTTTTTCTCCTCTACGATAGGGCTGTCTCTGTCGCGTGTTTGGAGAAAAATGAAGGCAATCAGAAACAGGTTGGGCTCTGCGTCCGGGGCCGCCAGACGTAAGGACGATGACGTGAGTGTGCCTCACAGGGCCAGCGCTGAAGAGCGGGCCGCCGAAGTCCGGAAATTGTCGCGGCCCTTCTGGGCGACTGTCGCGATCGGCGGGTTCAGCCTGCTGGCGGTGGTCATGTTGCTTGCCTGGTTTCTGGATCAGAGCATCATCCGCACATCCGAGCAGATCTTCCGGTCCGTTCTGCGTGACCGGACCGAGCGTCTTGAACAGCTGGCGAAAAACCATGCCCAGCTGAGCGGCGCGGTTGCGGACCTCGCCGCCGCCGCGGATATGGACTGGGCAGATACCGCCTTGTCCGATGCCAACCAGTATGATTTTCAGGTCGACGCGATCCATGTGCTGACCGGCGCGAATCATCCAATGGTCAATCTCGTAGACGGCAAGGCGGCAGTGAGCGTTCTGGAGGACCGCTACGGACCGCAGATCAAGGATCTGATTGCCCGGGCGCGCGTTGCGCGCCCAAGAGAACCGCCCGCACCGGTAAGTGGCCTGATCGGCACTCTCCCGTCTTTGCATCTGGTGAGCGCTGTTGTCATGTCGGAGACACGGGACGGCGTTTCTGAAGCGACAGACCATGTTCTTGTCTTTGGGCAGACCGTTGGGGACAGGTTTTTGAACGAAATCGCCCGGAAGTATCAGCTGCCGGGGTTGCATCTGTCCACTGCCTCTCCGGGGCCGCAGCAGGCCGGGCTCAGGGTTGGCCCCTTGGGCGATGGCAAGACGAGATATTTTATCTGGTCGCCCGCGCTGCCGGGCCAGCGCCTGCTGCCGCTTCTCGGTGCAGGGGTTCTGATTGTCTATGGCTGTATGTATCTGACTGCGCGCATGTTTTTCCGCAGCGCCGCCGACCTGGTCAAGGCGCTTGCGGAAGCCAAGTTTCAGGCGGAACAGACTCGCGAGATGCTTGCAGAGCAGGTGCGCCAGGATCCGCTAACCGGGCTGGGCAACCGGCGGTATCTGGATGAAAAGCTGGAAGAGCTGGATCAGGCCCCGGTGCCTCCAGCAGGCCACGCGCTGCTTTTTCTGGATCTCGACCGTTTCAAGGGCATCAACGACACCCATGGACATGAGATCGGGGATGAGGTCCTGCGCTATGTCGGCAAATGCCTGTCAGCCCTGGCCCGGGAGGCGGACACGGTCCTGCGCCTCGGTGGAGACGAATTCATTGTGATTTTCGGGGACGCCGGTAAAGACCGGATTCTGGCCTCTGCGCGGGCCATCCTTGAGCAGCTCAATCGGGATGTGACCTTGAGAGGGGTTCCGCTCGAACTTGGAGCCAGTGTCGGAGTGGCCTTTTCTCCCAATCCGACGCAGCTGCTCCGGCAGGCGGATATGGCGCTTTATGCGGCAAAACGGCAGGGGCGGGGCCAGGTTTCTGTCTATTCTGGAGACTTTCTTGAACAGGACAGCATTTTTGCCGCAGACTCATCCTGAGCACGCCCAACAGGGCGCTGCACGAGCGGGCCTCCGAGCAGAACGAACCGGCCCATAGGCCGGTTCATGGACTGTTTTCAGCGGGGCTTGGAGCTCAGGACGCCTTGGCGGCCGGCAGCTCTATATCAATGCCCAGTGTGGTGACATCGCCCGTGCGGTCCATTTCCAGACGGACCGAATCCGGATCGATTTCCACCCGCTTAGCGACAACCGCCAGAATGTCTTCGCGCAGGCTCGAAATCAGGACAGCGTCGGTGCCGTCATCGGCCCGTTCATGCGCCAGAAGAATTTGCAGCCGGTTCTTGGCAACAGAGGCAGTTTCGCCTCTTTTGCCAAAGAGGCTCATGATGTTCATGCAGCCCTCCCTTTGAAGAGCTTGCCCAGAAGCCCCTTCTTCTCCTCAGGGATGGTTACGGGGATGTTTTCCCCCAGAAGCCGCCGTGTGGCTTCCGTATAGGCCTTGGCCGGGGCAGAGTTCTCGTCGGACAGGGTCACCGGCAGGCCCACGTTGGAGGCTTTCAAAACGTCCTTGCTTTCCGGAACGACACCGATCAGCGGAACGGAGAGAATGTCCACCACATCGTCAGTGGCCAGCATGTCGCCGGTCTTGGCCCGGTCCAGGTCATAGCGGGTGATCATCAGATGCTTGGGCATCCGGCCGCCGTCTTCGGCAACCTTGGTCTTGGCATCCAGAAGACCGATGATCCGGTCACAGTCACGCACGGAAGAGACTTCCGGATTGGACACGATGATCGCCTCATCCGCATGGCGCATGGCCAGCGTGGCGCCGCGCTCGATCCCGGCAGGACTGTCGCAGATGATCCAGTCGAAATACATGCGCAGTTCGCTGATCACGCTGGCGACGCCTTCTTCGGTCAGGGCGTCCTTGTCCCGGGTCTGGGACGCGGGCAGAAGGTAGAGGTTGTTCAGCTTCTTGTCGCGCACAAGCGCCTGTTTGATGGACGCTTCGCCGCGCACCACATTGACAAGGTCGAACACAACCCGGCGCTCGGCGCCCATGATCAGATCAAGATTGCGTAGCCCGACGTCGAAATCGATTGCGCAGACCTGATACCCTTCTTTGGCCAGCGCCGAGGCAATGGCGGCGGTGGTGGTTGTTTTGCCCACACCTCCCTTGCCAGACGTGACCACAACGACAGTGGCGTTGCTCATGGTGTTCGTCCCATTTTGTATTTGGCTCCGGCCCCAGTTCTTGGGGCGGACCCTTGGTTAATTCAGTTCTTCAAACACAAGCGTTTCGTTTTCGAACCGGATTTGTGCCGGCGCGTTGCGCAATGTGCCGTCGAAGTCGTCGGCGACCTTGTAGAGACCGTTGATGGAGACCAGTTCCGCATCCAGCTTGGTGCAGAAAATTCTGGCATCGTCCTGGCCGGCCACACCTGCCAGCGCCCGGCCGCGCAGGGCGCCGTAGACATGGATGGAGCCACCGGCGATGATCTCCGCCCCCGAACTGACCGATCCGATCACCGTCACATCCCCGTCCGGGTGCATGATGCTCTGGCCTGAGCGAACCGGCTCATTGATTACAATTGACGTTTGGTCATCTTTGACAGGTTTGGCAAAAGAATGGCCATTTTGGGATGCCCCGTTCATCTCCCCTGATTTCCGACCGTTTTTGGTCTCCGACATGGGCATGTCCTCCGCATTGGCGGCCTTGTCGGTGCGCGCAGGCGCCTCGGAGGCCGGAGCCTTAGCCGATTCGGCGGACGCAGCGGGCTCAGGCACTTCCACGTCGGAGGTCAGGCGGCCGCCCCCGAAGCTCGGGGGCATGCCTTTCTTCAGGCGTGTGCCGGAAACCCCGTCAATGCCCATGACGCGGATGGAGCGCTCGCCCAATCCGTCCAGAAGTTCTTCCAGATCCTCGATCGGAATGTTGCTGCCGCGCACATCAAGAATAATCGGACGGTCGATAAAGAAACCGGGAGACCGGGACAGAATCCGGTCGATCTCCTTGAACCACGCATCAAAAGGCGGTTCAGGTGACAGTACGATCGCAATAAAGGACTTTCCCTTAAACTTCATTGAAGAGGTCCGGCGGCAAAAAAGTGGTCAATTCATGTCGTGAAATAAACTTATCATTAACGGAACCGCACAATTGGGCGGACATCTGTTTTCCACCGATATCGGTTTTGTCGTGCGATTTCAGTTAATTGACGGATCAGCGGAGTCTGATCGCGGTTCTCTATCACGCAAGCATGCAAGAATTGCCGAGAGCCCCGCCGGGAATCACGCGGACAGCATCTGCGCCATTTCCTTTGCCGGTGCAGTATTTAACCAAATTCGAGTCAAGGACTGGAATTTGCCATATTGCAGCGCAATATGGCTCAAGAGGAGTGTGGAGCAATATGCGCTCGGGGAAATAATATGAGCAATTTCAGTGACGTGCTGCGATATGTCGACCTTTCTGACGAAGAGGCAGCTGTGGCTCTTGACGTTTCCAGGGATGAAATTGCTCGCTGGTGCAGCACCAGCGAGGCGCCGCCGCTGCATATCTGGCACAAGCTTGTGCGCATGCTGGATGACATTCGATGGTCGGCAGAGGAAGCCGCCAAGGCTGCGGATCTGGACCATTTGGACGCTTCCGATCTGAACCGGGTTCATCTGGAGGTTCCCGGTCAGGGGGCCGGCCAGTTTGACGGCCCCAAACGGGCGGCAACGGCCCTGGCTGTGGCAACCCTGGCCCGGGTTTTCGTCTGACCCGGCTTTCAACCCGGTTCGTTCTCAGACAACGGCCCAAGGGGAAACCCGTTTCTGCCATTCTAATGCCTGGCGCTGTCAGATCGGTATCCAGCAAGAGAGATTGCTTGGGGGAGGGTAGAGGCCGCCCGCCGCAGCCCCTTTGGCCCCGCCCGTCTTTCTGCTAACAACGGATCAGGCCTGTTTTTTTAAAGTATCCGGTTCGTCCGGATCTGCCGTGAAAGCCGGGCCGTATCAGGGACGGGACAAGCGGCGGTGAGCCTTGGCTTCGCCGGATCGGGGGCGCCGGGCATGACATCCACTTTCAAGGGCCTTCTGGCCGCTCTTGGCGCCTTTGCGGTCTTTTCCAGCCATGACGCCCTGATCAAGGCGCTCGGGGAGACCTATCAGGTCTTTCAGATCATCTTTTTTTCCATGCTGTTTGCCTTTGTGCCCATGTCGATGATCATGCTGGCGGACAAGGCGGTGGACAATTTCCGGCCGCGCCATCCGTTTCTGGTGCTGTTGCGCTCGGCGATGACGATCACGGCCATGTCCTGCGCCTTTTACGCCTTCACCATGCTGCCGCTTGCCGAGGTCTATTCACTGCTGTTTGCTACACCGCTGCTGGTGACGGCCCTGTCCGTGCCGCTGCTGGGCGAGACGGTCAGGATGCAGAGATGGGGTGCAGTGATTGCCGGGCTCGTCGGCGTTCTCATTGTCTTGCGTCCGGGGGTGACCGAGCTGACAGCGGGCCATATTGCCGGGCTGACGGCCGCCTCGGCCAGCGCCCTGGCGTCGATTCTGGCGCGCAAGCTGGGCGGCAAGGAACGCCCGGCGGTTCTGATCCTCTATCCCCTGCTGTTGTCCATGATGGTCATGTCCATGACCCTGCCGGTGGTCTATGTGCCGGTTTCGCTGCCGGATCTGGGGCTGATGGCGGTGGTTGGGTTTATGTCGGTTCTGGCGCAGCTGTGCATTCTGGGGGCGTACCGGTCCGCGCCCGCCGCCTTTGTCGCCCCGATGCAATACAGCCAGATTCTCTGGGCAAGCCTCTTCGGTGCGCTCTTTTTCGGCGAGATTCCGGACCTTTATGTTGCGCTCGGGTCCTGCGTCATCATCGGGTCTGGCATGTTCGTGGTCTGGCGGGAAAGCCGGGAGAATGTCTCCGAACAAACGCCGGTGCTCAGGACCGCAAACCCGCGTGTGGACACCGGGCCGCAGCCCAAACAGGTTGCCGACCCCAAGGCAAGGTAAAGCAGCCCAAGAACGCCCGCCCCAGTCTCTGTCAGTCCAGCCGCTTCTTGAACCGCAAGGCGGCGATGCTCAGGCCGACAACAAAAAAACCCAGCATCCAGAGCACGTCGCGATGGAGGTCAAGCAGCCCGGCATCACGCAGCACAAAGCCCCGGATCATGCGCATGAAATGGGTTGCTGGAAAAATTTCCGCGATATACTGGGCGGCCAGCGGCATGCCTTCATAGGGGAACATGAAGCCGGACAGCAGGATGGAGGGCAGCAGCACGAAGATGGTCATCTGCGTGGCCTGAAGCTGGCTTTGCGCGATCGTCGACAGAACCAGTCCGAGGGACAGGCTGGCGCCGATAAAGAGCAGCGTCCCGGCAAAAAGGGCTGGCAGCTGGGTGCCGAAAGGCACGCTGAACAGAATATGGCCGAGCCCCAGAATGATCAGCATCTGGAGGAGGCCGATGAAGATATAGGGAATGATCTTGCCGATCATCAGCTCTATCGGGCGGATGGGGGTGTTGATCAGCATCTCCATATTGCCGCGCTCGCGCTCGCGCACGATGGCAGCGGAGGTGAACATCACCATGGTCATGGTGAGGATGATACCCACCAGCCCGGGCACGATATTCACGGCCGTGCGCTGCTCCGGGTTAAAGAACAGGGCGACCTCGAAGGTTGGCGTCGACCTGTTGGGCGCCTGCTTCGTCAATTCGCTCAGCGGCATATTGCGCAGGCCCTTGATCGCGCCAGCAATCATCGTGTCTGAACCGTCGACGATCCATTGGGCGACCGGGCGGCTGGTTTCCATGTCGGTGGAGGCCGGGGTGCCGAGGCCGATCGCGGAAGAGCGGGCCACCCGCTGGGACAGATCCTTCGGCAGAATGAATGCCGCCCGCACCCGGGCCGCCTTGATGGCCGCTTCCGCATCTTCAGGGCTGGCCAGATGTTCGGTCACGTCCACGACCCGGGTGGCCTGCACCATCTGGATCAGGATGCGGCTGAGGCCCGTCTGACTCTGGTCGACCACCGCAACCGGAATGTCCCGGAGATTGGTGTTGATGGCATAGCCGAACAAAACCAGCTGGATCAGCGGGATCATGAGCACCATGCCGAAGGTCATCCGGTCCCGGCGCAACTGGGACAGTTCCTTCATGAAAACGGCGTGAATACGGGACAGGGCCATCATTGCCGTCCTTCCCCCGTGGCCGTGACAAACACATCTTCCAGATTGGGCCGCACCTGTTCAATCAGGCTGGCACCGCCGGTCTCTGGCCGGGCGCGCAAGAAGGCTTGCGGATCGGGAACCGTATCCTTGACCAGAACGCGCAGCCGCGCGCCCAGTTGTGCGGCGGCGACAATCTCCTCGGTGCCCAGCAAGCGGCGGCGGATGTCCCTGAGGTTTGGCCCCCCGATTTCCACCACATTGGCGCCCATTGCGGCCATCAGCTCCTTGGGCGCCCCGTCGGCGCGTTTCTGACCCGCTTCCAGGATCGCGATCTTGTGGCAGCGCTCAGCTTCGTCCATGAAATGGGTGGTGACGATGATGGAGGTACCGCCTTCCACCAGATCAAAGAGCTGTTCCCAGAAATGCCGGCGCGATTCCGGGTCCACAGCCGAGGTTGGCTCGTCCAGAAACAGCAGTTGCGGTTCGTGCAGGACGGCTGTGGCAAGCGCCAGGCGCTGCCGCTGGCCTCCACTCATCTTGCCGGCGAAGCGGTCCTTTAGCTCCGTCAGGGCGTAACGGTCCAGCACCTCGGCAATGCGGGCCTTCCGCTTGTGTGGGGACAGGCCATAGATTGTTGCCATGAAGCTGAGATTTTCCAGCACCGTCAAATCGCCATAGAGCGAGAAGGTCTGGGTCATGTAGCCGATCCGGTATTTCAGGGCTTCCGCATCCTTCGGTATGGCAAGCCCGAGCACTTCCACAGAGCCTTCTGTCGGGGTCAAAAGACCCGTGAGCATGCGCATGGCCGTGGTCTTGCCGCAGCCATTGGGCCCCAGAAATCCATAGATCATGCCCTTTTCAATGGTCAGGTCCAGGCCATCGACCGCCCGGAAGCCCTTGAAGGATTTGACCAGCCCCTGGGCCTTGACGACGATTTCTGAGGGCGGCGCGCTCACGGCAGGAGGACCTGGGCAGGAACTCCGTTAGGCAGGGAGGCCGCGCTTTCCGGCAGCTGGATTTCCGCCAAATACATCAGCCGGGCCCGTTCGGACTGGTTGAGTGCGTAATAGGGGGTGAAGGAGGGATCGGAGCTGATCCAGCGCACCTTGCCATCCACCAGGGCGTCCAGCCCGTCAATCCTTACCTGAAGACTGTCGCCTTCCTTGATCTGCACCCGGTAGGGTTCAGGCACATAGACCCGGGCATAGGGCGCATCTCCGGCCAGCATGACGGCGACCGGACTGCCGGCCGTTACCCGCTCCCCGAGGTTCCAGGGCAGGCTGTCCAGAACCCCGTCGCGCGAGGCGGTGATGGTCAGGTCCGACAGGATGGTTTCCTGGGTGGCCAGGCTGGCCTCGGCTGCTGCCAGTTCGGCCCGGGCGATAGCCAGATCCTCCGGCCGTGTACCAGTCTCCAGTTCCCGCAGCTCTTCTTGTGCGCTTTTCAGGCTGGCAGCTGCCGCATCCCTGCCCGCAAGGGCGCTGTCAAGCTGAGCCTGGCTGGTGGTGCCGCGTCTGGTCAGGTCATTGTAGCGCTTGAAGGAGGCTTCGGCATCCAGCAGCTCTGCCTTGGCCCCGGCGACAGAGGCCCGGGCCTTGGCAATGTCTTCCGCGCGGGCGCCATTTTCCAGTTTTTCCAGATTGGCTTTGGCTTTCTGCACCTCCGCCTGGGCCTGATTGACGATGGCCTGCTGTTCGGCCGGATTGAGCCGGGCCAGGACCGTGCCCTTTTGAACGAAACTGCCCTCGCTAACGGGTAGATCGATCAGCACCTCGTTGGCGGTCGCGGTCAGCGCAACCCGATCTCGTTCCAGCGTGCCCAGGGCGACGCCGCCGTCTTCGCCGAAACATCCGGCCAGCAGCAGGCAGGCAGCGGTGGCCGCGAGGGTCTGGATTTGAACAGAAATCATGGTCTCTTCCCCGGGAGACGGCCGACCGGAACGGCAGCAATGTCTTTTGCGCCACAATACTGCGGCGGGCGGGGAAGACCAGAGCAAAATAGGCAAAAGCCGGGCAGTGCCCGGCTTTCCTCATGAGAAGACGGAGCGCGTCAACTGGCGCGTTTGAAGACGTTGTACCAGCGTTTTTTCGGTACCTTGATGGCCCGCTCCAGGATCTCAGCGGCATAAAGCGCCGCGTTTTCACGGGCCTTTTCCATCCCGGACACCTGGCCTGCGTTCAGATTGGCGAGGCCTCCTCCAAATTCGAACAGGTCCCGGAAGGCGGCCCGCTCGACAATCGGGGTCATCAGGACGTCGATATTCTGCGCCGACAGGAAATCCTGCACCGCTTTCATCGCCCGTGTGGTGACCGCCGCATTGGTGCGTGTCAGCACCACACAGTGCTTGATGTCCTGGCGGACAATCTTTTCCAGCTTCTTGATCAGGGTCAGGATTTTGGCGCCGCCCCTGGCATCCATGGAAGAGCCCTGAATCGGGATGACCACAAGATCGGAGACGGACAGCGCGTTGGCCACCACGAGGTTCTCCGTTCCCTCAAGATCCACGATCACATAGTCGGAGAATTCCGCCGCATGCGTGATCTGTTCGGCAATGGAGGCAGGCGACATTTCACTGACAACCGAGATGCCTGGGCATTGCACCGGCAGCTCGAACCATTTGGAGATCCATTTTTGCGGATCCGCATCGAAAATGGTCACGCGTTTTCCCCGGGCGGCGACTTCTGTCGCCAGCAGCAGGGCGGCGGTGGTCTTACCGGCGCCACCTTTTGCATTGGCAAAGGAAATGACTGGCATCTGGGTTCTCCTGAACTTGCCGAGCATTGTCTTGCAAAGAGACCTCTGTCGGATCTGTCTCAACGGCAGTCTTGGAATTTTATGGTTACCAATTTCTTAAAGTCGCAATTTGCAAGAAAGTTATTCAGGGTGGCAAACCGAATGTGGATAAAACCCGCAGATTTCTAGGTAGTTCTGGCGATCTCTTCAAAAAGGGAGCGGATTTGTGCTTGCAAATGAAGGTCTTGTGCGGATTGCGCAGCGCGGGGAGAAGGGGCTGGACGCGTCTTTGGTCGAGGGGAGCAGCGCGGAAGGGGAGCCGCAGCCCTCAGGCAGCGTTCGATTGAACTAACCAAGCGCCAAGCATAGGTTAGGCTGGAAAGTGTTGAAAATGGTTCAACAGATTGGCGTTTCTGTGTCAAAAATGCCATGGGGATGACATTTTTCACCGGTCCTTTAAAGACAGGCTGAACCGATCACCTGCTATCGTAACGGAAAGGGTGCCATGCTGCACAGATCGATGTCATTCCGGCTGGCCCGGCGTCTCGGGGGAATCGTTCTGGCGGCGGGGCTCGCCGTCCCGAGCGCGATTCCGGTGGCTGGGTCCGGCGCCGCGCAGGCCGAGGCGCTGAAACCTTACAAGGACCGGCTGTTCCGCTACAAGACCGTGAGCGAAACCCTCTATGACGGTGATTTCATCGTCGTGGAATATTCCAAGCAACGGGACCTCAGGGACCGGGACGAGGTGGACGAACGCAAGGTCTTCGGCAACTACGTGTCCTACAAGCCCAAACGCGGCCGCGGCAGCGCGGAGCTTCAGGCCAATGGCCGGACCATCAAATATATGGGCACTGGCAAGTGGAAAGGCGGGGCAAGAACCATTGTGATCTATGTTCATGGCCAGGGAGGCAACCGCTTCCAGGGCATGAATGATGTCTCCTTCGGTGGCAATTTCAACCGAATCCAGAACCTGATGGTCCGCAATGGCGGGGCCTATCTGACCGTGGACATTACCAGCTTTGACCGGCGTGGCACGGCGGATGTCGCGGCCCTGATCCAGTCTCAGAAACAGGTGTCCCCGGGAGCCCGGGTGGTGGTGGCCTGCGGCTCAATGGGCGGTATTATCTGCTGGGGCCTGCTGCGCAGTGAAACCTATTCAAAGCTCCTGAGCGGCATCATGCTGCTGGGATCTCCAAAAGATCCGAACCTGTTTTCCTCCGGGGCGCTGTCCCGCAACGTGCCCATCTATATGGGCCAGGGCACGCTGGACCGGGTCTATAACTGGGAAAGCCAGGCCAATTTCTTCAAACAGATCAAATCGCGCGCGCCGAACTACCCAATCAAGTTCACTCTGTTCGACACGGGTACGCACGGCACGCCGATCCGCATGACCGACTGGCGCCTGGTTCTCAACTGGATGCTGGGATGAGACGCAGGCGTTCAGCACTCAGCGTTGTGCGGACGGTCTTGGTCTTGACGCAAGTCCGGTTGCCCCGTCTCTTTGCTGTGTCTTTGCACGAAATCTGCTGAATTCCCTCCCGCTGCAGCCATGATTGTCCTGTTGTCTTGGAGCGTCCAGTTCCAACTTCAAAAGTGTCCGGCATGCGCTTCTTGAAACTGTCCCTGATCGTGTTCTCCGTTTTTTCCACCGGTGCGGTGGCCTCCTATGCAACGGGGCTATGGGGTCTTTTGTCTGCGGGCTATCCACGCGCTGTCTGGCCCGCGCTTGGCGGCTTTGACACGGTTCAGGGCAGTCACGGGGATACGGCGCAGGCCCCGGTCTTGAAGCCGCTGAACCGAACGGCCCGGGACCTGTTTGACAGCGCGCAAAGCCGCGCGCTGCTCGTCAATGAGGGCGGGCGGACCGTGCTCGAAACCTATGCGGACGGCCTTGGACCCGGAACCAGGCTCAATTCCTTTTCCCTGGTCAAGAGCCTTGTTGGGGCGCTGGTTCTCAAAGCGGTGGCCGAGGGGCGGATCAAGAGCCTGGACGACTCGCTTGGCGCCTATCTGCCGGCCTTCGGGCCGGCAAGCCTCGATCATGTGCCGCTGCGGGACCTTTTGGACATGCGCAGCGGGCTGGCTTTTGAAGCAGACAGTTCCGATAAGATCGAGCAAATTTCGAGCGTCAATCCCTTTGGCAACCTGGCAAGGCTCCACGGCGAGGGCATCGAGGCCGTGGCCAGCCGCCTGTCCGTGAAGCCGGACCGGGCAGGGCGGTTTTCCTATCAGAACGTGAACACGGCCCTGCTCGGGCATCTCCTGAGCGACATCTACGGCGAGCACTTGTCCAGCCTGCTCTCGCGCAAGATCTGGCAGCCGTCCGGCGCTGCCGATGCCTTCTGGCTGCGTCACCGGGAAACCGCCGCTGTCACGGCCTATTGCTGCCTTTACGCCACAGCGCGCGACTGGGCCCGTGTTGGCCGGTTCCTGATGAAAAACGGGACCACGGAGGCTCCGTTTCTGCCCGATCCCTTGTGGGGCGCCTTTTTCGGGAACAGTTTGACGGAGACAGACGTCGCCCAGGGCGCCTACCGGCTGCATCTGCGCCACGATAGACTGGACCGGGAGGGAGAGGCCCTTCAGGGGCGCTTTGCCTACATGATGGGGCAAGGCGGACAGATTGTTTACATGATGCCGGAGAAAGATCTGGTGGCGGTGCGGTTTGGCGAACGGCACGCGCTGCTCCATTCCACACTCTATGCGGCGTGGAACAGCCTGCACACGCCCTGACACCGACTGATGGTACGGTGCCCTTTGCCGGAGAGGACACAATTTTGAGGCCGGATCCGGGTTTGCGGGACAGCACCTATTCGGCCAGATGGTTGGACGCCCGTCTGATCCGGCGGCTGGTGTATAGCCCCCGCTGGGTTATCAGCCAGACCGGAAAGGTGAGCGGTGTGACATCCCTAAAAGGGGGCGCAACCTGCCATCGGCCCGGGCGCTGGTCGGAGAGGAGGGGCCGCGCGCGAAAGGGGCATTCAGGCAAAGTCAGTTGCCTTGCCGTCCTTTCGGGCAGGTGCTACCAGACAGGGGCTTCCTGACCAGCTCTTTTGAAAGCCCCCATGCTCATCCGCGACCGCGCGTTTTTCGCGTCCATGTTTCTGACGGTCCTGGCCGATCAGATTCTCTTGTTTCTGGTACCTCTGGTCATCTTCCAGATCACCGGCAACGTCGCCTGGTCAGGGCTGGCCTTTTTCTTCGAGACCCTGCCGCGTTACCTGACCTTTCCCGTGGCTGGTATTCTTTGTGACCGGTTCCATCCGGTCACGCTGTTGCGGATCAGCCGTCTGCTGCGTGCCTTTGTCTGCGTGGCCGGGATTTCGGGTCAGGTGGTCTTTGGCGGGGTGTGGTGGCTGATCGGGCTGTCGGCGCTGGTGGGCATTCTGACAACCCAGGGGCTGCTGGCCCTGGAAATGGTGCTGGTGCGGGCATTTTCCGATCAGCGGTTTGAAAAAGTTGCCAGCTACAGCCAGCTGGCCTCCCAGATGGGGGTGGTGCTTGGCCCGCTGACAGCCGCCTATCTGATGGCGGTCTGGCCCTGGGAAGCGGTCGTTCTGGTGGCGACCGGTCTGTTTTTGCTGGCTGATGGCGCTTTTTTTCTCTGGCCGGGCCAGAACCGCCTGAGCGCGGCGCCGCAAAAGGATCATGCCCACCCTTTGGCGGATCTCAAAACCGCCCTGGCCCTGGTTTGGCGTCTGCCCGGCCTCACCCGTGCGATCCTGCAGGCCGCAGGGGTCAATTTGATCATTGGGGCAACGCTGGCAACGGCGGCAGCCATGGTGACCGGCTTTTTTGCCCAGAGCGAACAGACCTATGCCTGGCTGCAAGTGGGCGGCGCAGTGGTAACGCTGGCCGTGCTCACCCTGACGGCCCATGTGTCCTTGAGCCTGCCGGTGCTGGGGCGCACCGCCTATGGGTTGATCTGCCTTGGCGCGCTCTTCACCGGGGCAGGCGGGCATCCGCTGCTTTATGCGGCCGGGTTTTTGCTGATTGCAGGCTTCGACAAGATGTTCAACATCTATGTGCGTACCTTACGCAAGGAGATCATTCCGGCGGACGATTTCGGCAAGACCACTGGTGTCATCATCTGCCTGAACAACCTGTCACAGCCCCTCGCGGGCCTGCTCGTGGCCGTCTTTGCTGCTGGCGATGACGCAAGACCTGTGCTGTTGGGCCTCGCCGGGGCGATGGCGGTGATGGGGTTTGTGACCTTTCGAAAGTCAACGGGATCATCTTAGCGGGTTTGTGGGGCTTGCGCGGACCCCCGTACAATCTCGGCAATCTCGCCCAGTTGTCCCGCGAGCGGGCTGGAGCGGCGCCAGACCATGCCGACGGTGCGGGTGGGCTCGGGACCCTGGAAGCGGGTGACGGCGACGGGCGCGGAGCGTGTTTCCACATCGACGGCCATTTCCGGGATCAGTGTGACGCCCATCCCGGCCCCGACCATCTGTACAAGGGTTGAGAGCGAACTGGCATCCAGAACCTCCCGGGGCGGACCTGAGGGCAGGTGGCAGAAGGACAGGGCCTGGTCGCGGAAACAATGGCCTTCTTCCAGAAGCAGCAGGCGCATTTCCCGCAAGGTGTCGGCGCTGGGCATGGGGGCATTCGCGTCACCGGCCGGGCGCACCAGCATGAAGGTTTCCTGAAACAGCGGAATCTCAGTCAGGGACGCTTCAGAGACAGGCAGGGCGACAATGGCCGTGTCCAGTTGGCCGTCCTGCAGTTCCCGGATCAGTTTCGGGGTTACGGTTTCGCGCACATGCATGTCCAGTTCCGGGTGCTGCGCGCTCAAGGCCCCGATCAACTTGGGCAGAAGATAGGGCGCAATGGTCGGGATGACCCCAATCCGCAGGCGGCCGACCAGCCGGTCCCGCGAGGCGCGGGCCAGATCACCGAGCTCTTCTGCCGCCCGCAGCATCTTGCGGGCCCGCTCCACGGCCACTTCACCGAAATGGGTGAGGCGAACCTGGCGGGGGCCGCGTTCGATCAGCGCGGCGCCGAGCACATCCTCCAGTTCCTTGATCTGCATTGACAGCGCCGGCTGGGAAATAGCGCAGGCCTCGGCCGCTTTGCCAAAATGCCCGTGCCGGGCCAGGGCCTCGAAATACCGGAGTTGTTTGAGAGTGATGTTTATCATAAGAAAAAACTATCACAACTATCAGTAAATACAACTTCTTCTGATGAAGGCCCTCTGTTAGCTTCCATCTTGAAGAGACAAGAGCGGTCCGGCCCCGAGGATTTCAGGTCCCGGGACCGGACGCTCCTGTCAGCTTCACCAAAGATTTGAATTTGTACCCCGCCAACTGTCGTAAATCCGGCCCGTCCGCCCCATCTTCAGGCAAGAGGCGGCCGTGCTGCCAACAGGCCGTAAGTGGGCAGGGTTATTGAGACAGGTGCTCTGCACCAGGAAGTGAATTGGAGAGGAAAATGGACGCTAAGGTGGAACGCACGGGCGGCTGCCCGGTCATGCATGGCGGCAACACGTCAATGGAAAAGCCGGTCACGAAATGGTGGCCCAATGCTCTCAATCTCGACATTCTGCACCAGCATGGTGCGCGCACCAATCCGATGGATCCGGATTTCAACTTCCGGGACGCGGTCAAGGGGCTGGACCATGAAGCCGTCAAGGCCGATGTCCGGGCGCTGATGACCGACAGCCAGGACTGGTGGCCGGCGGACTGGGGCCACTATGGCGGCCTGATGATCCGCCTGGCCTGGCACTCCGCCGGGTCCTACCGCATGCAGGATGGCCGCGGTGGCGCCGGGTCCGGCAACATCCGCTTTGCACCGCTCAATTCCTGGCCGGACAATGCCAGCCTCGACAAGGCCCGCCGTCTGCTGTGGCCGGTGAAGAAGAAATACGGCAACGCCCTGTCCTGGGCGGACCTGATCATCCTGGCTGGCAACATGGCCTATGAGACCATGGGCTTTAAAACCTTCGGCTTCGGCTTTGGCCGCGAAGACATCTGGGGCCCGGAAACCGATGTCTACTGGGGCTCGGAACAGGAATGGCTGGCCCCATCCGAAAACCGCTATGAGAATCTGGAAGACGCGGCGACCCTGGAAAACCCGCTGGCAGCCGTTCACATGGGCTTGATCTATGTCAACCCGGAAGGGGTCAATGGCAACCCGGACCCGGCCAAGACGGCCAATCACATCCGGGAAACCTTTGCCCGTATGGCCATGAATGACGAGGAAACCGCAGCGTTGACCTGCGGCGGCCATACGGTCGGCAAGGCCCATGGCCGTGGCGCGGTCAACGAGATCGGCGTCGAGCCTGAAGCAACCGGCGTGGAAGCCCAGGGTCTTGGCTGGTCCAACCCGGGTCAGGACGGCAAGGCGACCAACGCCTTCACGTCCGGCATCGAAGGGGCCTGGACCAAAGAGCCGACCAAATTCGACATGGGCTATTTCGACTACCTGTTCAACTATGAATGGGAACTGACCAAGTCCCCGGCCGGGGCCTGGCAGTGGAAACCGGTCGATATGCCGGACAATGAAAAACCGGTGGACGCCACCGACCCGTCGGTGCGCCATGACCCGCTGATGACCGATGCGGACATGGCCATGAAAGTGGACCCGGTCTACAACGCGATCTGCCAGAAATTCATCGCCGATGAAGCCTATTTCCGCGACACGTTCGCCCGGGCCTGGTTCAAGCTGACCCACCGCGACATGGGGCCGAAGGCCAACTATCTTGGCCCGGACGTTCCGGCGGAAGACCTGATCTGGCAGGATCCGGTTCCCGCTGGCAGCACGTCCTATGATGTGGATGCTGTGAAAGCCAAGATCGTTGACAGCGGTTTGGCGGCTGCCGATCTGATCGCCACCGCCTGGGACAGCGCCCGCACCTTCCGGGGCTCCGACAAGCGCGGCGGGGCCAATGGCGCCCGTATCCGCCTTGCACCGCAGAAGGACTGGGAAGGCAACGAGCCCATCCGTCTGGCGGCCGTTCTGGCCAAACTGGAGCCGATTGCCGCTGAAACCGGTGCCTCGGTTGCCGATGTGATCGTTCTGGCGGGCGGGATCGGCCTGGAATTGTCCATCAAGGCGGCCGGGTTCGATGTCGCCGTGCCGTTTACCGCGGGCCGGGGAGATGCGACGGCCGACCAGACTGACGCAGCTTCCTTCGACGTTCTGGAGCCGCTGGCGGACGGGTTCCGCAACTGGCAGAAGGAAGCCTATGCGGTCAGTGCGGAAGAAATGATGCTCGACCGGGCCCAGCTGCTTGGCCTGACCGCGCAGGAAATGACCGTTCTTGCCGGCGGCCTGCGTGTTCTGGGCACCAATCATGGCGGCAGCAAGCATGGTGTCTTCACCGACCGGGAAGGCGCGTTGACCACGGACTTCTTCGTCAATCTGACGGACATGGCCAACACCTGGCTGCCGAAAGCGGATGGTACCTATGAGATCCGCGACCGCCAGCTGGGCACGCTGAAATGGACCGCCACCAGTGCGGATCTGGTCTTCGGCTCCAACTCCATCCTGCGCGCCTATGCGGAAGTCTATGCCCAGGACGACAACAAAGAGAAGTTCGTCAAGGACTTCGTAGCGGCCTGGACGAAGGTCATGGATGCGGACCGGTTCGATCTGGCAGCCTGAAGAGGCTCACTGGCCTCTCTTTACCAAAAGCGCCCCGGTTTCCGGGGTGCTTGAGCCTGCCGATGGACCTGGGGTCTGCTCGCACAGCCATTCCTGACCGGTGACGCTGAGCGGGGCGTCTTAAAAGCCGGACAGCCTATTGTGGGCTCGCTGTCTGACTTTAGTAGGCGCGCAGTCACAAACGGCCGGGAAGATCCCGCAGTCTCATCTGGCAGCAGCGAGAAGCGCCCCGGTTTCCGGGGCGCTTCTCGGATTTTGAGGGGAAGGGTGCCGGTTCCGGGTCCGCAAGACCACCTACTTTCTTGAAAAGTCATTTTAACGTCACAACATTTATGCTGCACTGCAATGAAGGTTCGAGCTGCCGCAGCTTCTTGTGGGCGGGCGGTCTCCCTCCGATATGCAACCTCCATGGAGGCTCTGTCTCAGCGCCAGGGAGCTGACAGCAAGATGTTTGATTTGACGGGGTACAAGGCCCTTGTGGTGGGGGTCGCCAACGACCAGTCCATTGCCTATGGGTGTGCAAAGGCGTTCCGGCAGCAGGGGGCCGAACTGGCCATCACCTATCTGAACGCCAAGGCTGAGCCGTATGTGCGCCCTCTGGCCGAAGAGCTGGGGGCGGAGATCATCGCGCCGCTGGATGTGCGTGACAGCGCCCAGCAGGACGCGCTGTTTGCCGAAATTTCCGAACGGTGGGGCCGGCTGGACACGGTTTTGCATTCCATCGCCTTTTCAAAGAAAGAGGATCTGCAGGGCCGGGTTGTCGACTGTTCGGCGGACGGGTTCGCGCTGGCCATGGACATTTCCGTTCATTCCTTTCTGCGCCTGATCAAACGGGCTGAACCGCTGATGCCGGAAGGCGGCACCTGCATGACCGTCTCCTTCATGGGCGCGCAGAAAGTCGTCGATCACTACGGGGTGATGGGGCCAGTCAAGGCCGCGCTGGAAGCGGCCACCCGCTACGCGGCGACGGAGATGGGGGCCAGGGGCATTTCTGTCCATGCCCTGTCTCCGGGGCCGCTCAAGACCCGGGCCGCATCGGGTATTGCCGAATTTGACGCCTTGTTGAACGACGCCTCCGAGCGGGCTCCCACGCACCAGCTTGCCACGATTGACGATGTCGGCGCCTATGCGGCCTTTCTGGCCAGCCGGGAAGCGTTCAACGTCACCGGCGGCGTTCACTTTATTGATGGTGGCTACAGCATTGTTGGATAGGAGGTCCTGATGAAGGACATTTTTGACGCGCTTGAAAAGGGCCAGAACGCGTTTCTCGCCTCGCTGAATGATGCCACGGCCTGGTCGCCGTCGGAACGCTTTACCGCCCTTCAGGCCCAGGCGACGGAAGTGTCCAACATGGCCGATCTCATGGGCAAGGGGCTGACCAAGCACCTGACCGGGATAACCGAAACCCACAAGGCCCGCTGGCAAAAAAGCGTGGCCGATTATGGCAAGGCGCTTGAGGACCTGACACAGGCCCAGAAGGGCGGCGGTCTTTACAGTGCTTTTGAAAGCTACTGGAAGGACGCTGCACAGCGCATGGTCCTGACCATGGACACGCTGCGCCATCGCGGCGATATCTTCCTGGAGCACGAAGAGGCGGGCTGCCCGCCGGTACTCATCTACGATTATGACGTGGTGCTGGACGGGGCCGACCTGCCGCGCCCCTGCTGCTACATGCTCTTGAAGATCAAACAGCCGACGGATGGTGTGCACCGGGAGCCCAAGCCATGGAAACGGCCTTACATCATCATTGACCCGCGTGCTGGCCATGGAGCCGGGATTGGCGGTTTCAAGCCGGACAGCCAGGTGGGCGTTGCGCTGAAGGATGGACATCCGGTCTATTTTGTCGCCTTCAAACGTATGCCGGAAAAAGGCCAGACCCTGGCCGATGTCACGCATGCGGAAGCCGCTTTTGTGCGCAAGGTGATGGAGCTGCATCCGGACGCCCCGAACCCAGTGGTAACCGGCAATTGCCAGGGGGGCTGGGCGACCTTGCTGCTGGCAGCCTCCAACCCGGATCTGACCGGGCCGGTCATTCTCAACGGCGCGCCAGTGTCCACCTGGGCGGGCCGGGTCGGCGAAAACCCGATGCGTTATAATGGCGGTGTTCTGGGCGGCACCTACAATGCCATGTTCTATTCGGATCTCGGGCACGGGATTTTTGACGGCGCCGACATCGTCCAGAATTTTGAGATGCTCAACCCCTCACGCAATTATTTCGGCAAATATTACGACCTTTATGCCAAGGTCGACACGGAGCCGAAGCGATTTCTGGAATTCGAACGCTGGTGGGGCGGCTATTTCCTGCTGAACGAAGCGGAAATGAAATGGATTGTCGAACAGCTCTTTGTCGGTAACCGGCTGGCCAAGAACGAGGCGCAGCTGGAGCCGGGGCGCAATGTGGACATCAAGCAGATCCGCGCTCCGATCATCGTGTTTGCCAGCTGGGGCGACAACATCACACCGCCGCAACAGGCGCTGAACTGGATCATCGACACCTATGCGGACGAGCGGGAAATCGCGATCCGCGGGCAGCGGATCATCTATATGGTCCACGACCAGGTCGGCCATCTCGGAATATTCGTGTCCTCCAAGATTGCCAAGAAGGAGCATACTGAGGTTACCTCGACCTTGAAGACCATTGAAGCGCTGGCGCCGGGTCTCTATGAAATGTCGATCGACGACTATGAGGGCGACCTCATGGATCGGTCCTTCACAGTCAGCTTCCATGAACGCAAGATGGAAGACCTGAAGGCAATCGATGATGGCCGGGATGACGAGATCCCTTTTGCGGCCGTGGCGCGGGCGTCCGAGCAGCAGGCTGAGTTCTATGATGTCTGTGTGCGGCCCTTTGTGCAGGCCGGGGTGACGGAACAGTCGGCGGAGTTGCGGCGCAAGACCCATCCCTTGCGGATGCAGCGGGCCATGATGTCAAGCCTTAACCCCTTTCTGGGCGCCTTGCCGGGCTGGGCGGAGCGGGTGCGCAGCGAGCGTACACCGGCAGATGCGGCCAACCCGTTTGTGGAACTCGAAAAGGCCAATGCTGCGCTATTTGAACAGTCGCTCGATCTTTACCGGGATGTGCGCGACACGCTTTATGAGAACCTGTTCTATTCGGTCTGGGGCTCGCCCTATATGCGCTGGTTCGGCCGCACCAAACAGCCGGGCCGGACCCTGAAGCGCACGGACGAATTGCGCAGCCTGCCGCCGGTGCAGGCAGCCTTGATGCATATTGCAGAAGGCGGGTTCTGTGAAGCGGTGATCCGCATGCTGATCCTTCTGGCCGAAAGCCGGGGCAATGTGCGCCGGGACCGTCTGGAGCGGTCGTCCCGGGTGCTGACCCAGGACGAGCCGTTCAAGTCCCTCACGCCGGACGCGCGCAGCTTCATGCTGCAGGAACAGACCCTGATCGTGGAATTTGCCCCGGACCAGGCTCTTGCGACCCTGCCCAAGCTGTTGCGCACCCGGGAAGAGCGGGAGCTCGCGTCAAAGGTGGTGCGCTACATTCCCGGCGCCATTGAGGAAATGACGCCGCACACGCTGGAAACCCTTCAGAACTTCCACAAGATCCTGGATTTGCCGCCGGTGTCTGAAGATGTCTCGGAAGATCCGCTGGCGGCCCCGGCAAAGGACATGGTCGCGGCGCCGGAAAAAACGGACGCGTCTGCACGCAAGGGGGGCAAGGGACCGGATAAGCCGGTGGAAGTTGCCGCATCTGCCGCCAAGCCGCCCCAGAAGGCCTCTGCGCGCAAACCCGCAGCCCGCCGCAAACCGCGCGCAGCAACCGGGCCTTCAGACAGTCCGGCAGACTGATACAGTCAAAGGAAAGGGCGTCCGGGCCTCTCGGACGCCCTTTGTCAGAGCCTCTCGGGATTGATTGATTTTGAGTGTGGCCCTGTCCCCAGAAGCCGCTGGTGCCCTCGAAACATTGTCCAACCAGCCCGTTGCGAGCTGTGCAATCCTGACTTTGCCAGAATTACACTTATCAAGATAGCAAGATTGCGACTGTCTGCAAGCCTAGATTGCATAATATGTGCATGAAAACGCAGCGTCAGAATGCCATGTAGCGGGTTTCTTTCGAGAATCTCACGGTGGCCTTGGTTGCTCCGCTTTTGCAAGATATCTAGCGCTTTGCCTGCAGGTGGGCGACGGTTCGCAGGCTAAGATGATTTTGATCGGGAAGGCGGCAGCCGGCAGCAGATGATGTTTGACTGGACCTATAGAAAGCGACTGAAAGAAGACTTGGAGATCTGGGTCAAGAGAGGTTGGGTGAGCGCGGAGGGGGCGGCCAATATCCTCCTGGATCAATATCCCGCCGATGGCCGTTCCCGATTGCCCCTGGCCCTGGCGGGGATCGGTATGGTCTGCGTTGCGCTGGCAGTGTTTGCTTTCATTGCGGCCAATTGGGGCGCGATCCCGAAACTGGTCAAGCTGAGCGGTATTGCCGTTATGGTGCTGGCGAGCCATTTTGCGGCCGCCCATGCCGCATCCAGGGGACGGCAGGGGGGGGCGGATCTTCTGACCGGGTTTGCCACGCTGGTCTTTGTCGGAGGGCTGGCCCTGGTCGGGCAGATCTTTCATCTTCCGGCGGATTGGCCCGGCGGGGCCTTTCTGGTCTGTCTGGGAGGGCTGGCAGCAGCCTGGTTGACCGGGGCCCGGGCCGGGCTTGTGGTTGCGGTGGCTGCCGCTTTGGTGTGGCAGGTGTCACGAGCCGAACCCGGCGAAGCCACGCTTGTGCAGGATCTGACCGGCCTGGCGCTGCTCGCAGCGGTCTTTGCCCATGCCATGCTCTATCCGGCCAGTCTCTCCCGCTGGCTCGCGGTCAGCCTGACAGCGGTGAGCTATGGCCGCTGGTTCGCCGACACGGTCACGTCAACCGGCGCGCCCGACGGTCTTATCGTTGCCTTGGGGCTTTTCGGTGCTGGCGGGCTGGGCGCCGTCATGATGCTGGCCGACCCTGTGGCGGATCTGATCGTGAAATGGTCCAGTGATCTTCCCGCCCGCAAGCTTGGCCACTGGCTCATGGGTCGCTCCCTGCAAAATGCCGGGTTTCTGGTTCTGTCCGGCCTGACCGCTACCGGATTGATCTTTTTTCAGCATGTTCCGGGCCTTGGTGTCTCCGCCGGTCTGCTTCAGCTTCCCGCGCTGCTTCCCTTTGGCCTGGCCCTTGTCTTGCTGGTGGTGGGCCTGCTCTTGTCCTTCAAGACCGCAAAAGCCGCAGCCATGATTGGGATCACCGGACTGGCGCTTGCCGCCGTGGTGATGCCTGTCCTGACCCGCAACGATCTTGTGCTTGCCGTATTTGCCATGGCTGCGCTCGTCGGCCTGTGCGGGCTGGCGACATGGGTCAACAACCGATTCTGGATGGTCTGCGCGTATCTGGGCCTGACGGCCGTTGCTGTCTGGCTGCTCTATGAGACCATCGGGTCACTGCTTGGCCAGTCCGTGTTTTTCCTTGCCGCAGGCGCGCTGCTGCTCGTGCTGGCGCTTGGATTGGGACGGATGATCCGCAAAGGGGGGGCTGAGCCCCGCCGTCAGGAGGCTGGACAATGAGTGCCCGCGCTGCTGCCCTTGCTCCCGCCCAGCCGTCCAGAGGCGCTTGGCGCTGGGGTCTCCTGGCGCTCATCCAGCTTGCGCTGATCGTCATGCCGCTGGCCGACCGGTTGCACATTCAGGCCACTGGTCAGGTGGAACGCCTGCAGCTTGCCCCCGTGGATCCAAGGGACCTGCTGCGCGGCGACTATGTGATCGTGAATCTCAGCATCAACCGGCTGCCCGTGGATCTGCCCGGCGCGCAGGATCTCAAACGGGGGGACCGGATTTTCGTTCAGCTCCGGCAGGCGGACGGAGGGCTCAAGCCGGTGGCAGTCGCCGGATCCCTTGAGGCCGCCCGCGCTGAGAGTGGGGGCGGGGCAGGCAGTGTTCTGCTGGCTGGAGAAGTGCGCTCTGTGACAAGAAAGACCATCCGGGCCGACTATGGCATAGATGCGTTTTATGTGCCCGAGGGCCAGGGCAAGGTGATCGAGAAACTTGACACCAGCCGGATGCAGATTGAGGTCGCCATTGCGGCAGATGGCCGTGCGGTGCCTTTGCAGCTTCTTGTCGACGGCAAGGCCTTCAAATCCGACGGGACCTTTTGACGGATCAGCGTTGTGGCGCTATGAGCGCTGCAATTGGAACGCTCCGGCAAAGGTCTTTCATGTCTGATCCTGCACTCGACACGTTGTTTCTGCCTCTGGAAACGGAGGCGCTGGAAATGTCGTCAAACGCCAAAGTGCTGTTTTTACGGGCACGGGCCGGCCGGGCGCTGGCGGCCCTGGACGGTTTCACGGTGACCTGCGTCCAGAGTTTTGCCCCGGACCGGGACGCCCTCGCCAAAACCGGACTGACCGTTGTGCCCGAAACGCAGGAAAGCGCTGCAGATGCAGTGTTTGTGCTGCCCACCCGCCAGCGGCACGAGGCACGGGCGCAATTGGCCGATGCGGTGTTGAAGACACGCGATGGCGGGCAGATGATCGCCTGTGCTCCCAATTCAGAAGGCGCCAGAACCCTTGAAAGCGATGTTGAAGCCCTTTTGGGCACGGCTGAGCGGCTGACCAAAAACAAGTGCCGGGTTGTCTGGGGCGCTGTCCACAAAGAGACGCTCAATCAGGAACTCCTGACAACCTGGACTGCGCTGGATGCGCCGCGCCCGGTTCTGGACGGGGCCTATGTCAGCCGTCCCGGCCTGTTTGCATGGGACCGGATTGATCCGGCCTCCCGGCTTCTGGCCAGCCATCTGCCTGCGTCCTTGAAAGGCAAGGGCGCGGATCTGGGGGCGGGCTTTGGCTATCTGGCCCGCACCGTCTTTGAAAACGCCCCGGCGGTGACCGGCATGGACCTATATGAAGCGGAAAAGAGGGCGCTGGATCTGGCGGAGCAGAACCTTGCCGCCTTCAAGGGCAAACGCGCCATGACCGGCATCTGGAGTGATGTGACCAAAGGGCTGGACGGGCCTTACGACTTCATCGTCTCCAATCCGCCGTTCCACCAGGCGGGCAAGGCAGACCGGGCCGATGTCGGCCAGGGCTTTATCCGGGCGGCATCCGCCGGATTGCGGCCGGGCGGGACCTTCTACATGGTCGCCAACCGGCATCTGCCCTATGAGCATACGCTCTCTGAAGGGTTTGCAGACGTGACCCAGCTGGCGGATGAGGGCGGCTACAAGGTCATCCGGGCGGTCAAGGGCAAGGGAGGGCGCTGACATGCGGCTGGTGAAACTGCTGGCAAATCTCGGCTATGGCAGCCGTAAGGAAATGCAGATGGCGATCCGCAATGGCTGGGTGACGGACACCGGCGGCACACGGCTGAAGGCTGACAGCAAGACGCCCCATGAGGACATTCTGTTCGATGACGAGCCGCTCGACCCGGCGCAAGGGGTGGTGATCCTTTTAAACAAGCCCGTTGGCTACACCTGTTCAGCTAAGGATCAGGGCCGACTGGTCTATGATCTGCTGCCTGACCGGTTCCGCCTGCGCAAACCGGCACTCTCGACCATCGGACGGCTGGACAAGGACACATCGGGCCTGCTGCTCTTCACTGATGACGGCACCTTTCTGCACAAGGTCATTTCGCCGAAATCCGACGTGCCGAAAATCTACGACGTTGAGCTGGACCGGCCCTTGAGCGGGAAAGAAGACGCGCTGTTTGCCTCCGGTGAGATGATGCTGGAGAACGAGGACAAGCCGTTGAAACCGGCCGAGCTCGAGGTTCTGGGCGAAAAATCCGCGCGTCTCACGCTCCATGAAGGCCGCTACCATCAGGTGCGCCGCATGTTTGCGGCCACGGGCAATCATGTGACGGCCCTGGCCCGCAGCCGGATCGGTCAGCTGGGACTGGAGGACGTTGAGGAAGGCAGCTGGATCTGCCTGAGCGAGGACGCCAAGGCCCGGATTTTCCAATAGGCAGGCCTCTGTCAGGGGAGATTGGTATCAGCCCCTGGAGGCACGGGCGGCCAGAGCAATGGCAATATAGCTCCAGCCATTGATCAGAACCGAAATCCCGGCAATCAGGCCAAGTGCCCAGGTGGCGGAACTCGGCAGTTCCATCCAGATCATCACCCCGGCAATAAGCGAGACGATGCCGGCCACCAGCACCCAGATCCAGCCCTCATGGGGTTTCAGCTTGAAGGCAAGCAGCACCTGGCTGATGCCCTGGGCTGCAAACACGGCGGCAAGAAGCAGGGTCAGCGTGAAGGCCCCGACCATCGGATTCACATAGATCAAGATGCCGCCGATCACCGCCACAAGACCGGTGATCAGGTTCCAGAGGAAACTGGAGCTGCCCTGGGTCTTGAACGCATTGTAGATCTGAACGAGGCCGCCCACGACAAGCACGGCCGCAATCAGGATTGTTACGGCAATCGAGGTTGCATAGGGCGCGGCGATCAGGATGAGCCCGCCCAGCACAAGCGCGATGCCAAGTGCCAGGAACCAGCCCCAATTCTCCTGGATCTTCGCTTTCATGGTTTCGACTGCCTGAACCGCATCCGACATCTTGATCTCCTCACGTTTCGGGTATTCATGCACCGTAACTGCTTCGCAGAAAAAGGCAAAGCACTGATGACATTGCGGAATGTTGCAGGCCGTACAGGAAAGGCTTGACACGGTGTGTGTATATGCACACCATAAGCGTATGGTTGAAGATGACTTTTCTCTCTGCGTTCTGGACAATGCGCGCAAGGCGGCCCGGGCGGTGAGCCGCTATTATGACCGGCTGGCCCGGCAAGCGGGCATGACGGCGGGCCAGTTTTCCGTTCTGGTCGCGGTTTATCAGAGGCGCGAGGAGACAACGGGCGAACTGGCCGGGCGCCTGTCCATGGAGCGTACCACGCTTGTGCGCAATATGGCGCTTCTGGAAAAGAAGGGCCTTGTGGTGTCCGCCGTCTCAGGCAACGCCAGAAGCAAGACCTACCGGCTGACAGCAGAGGGTGACGCGCTGCTGCAGAAGGCCTTGCCCCTGTGGCGGCAAGCGCAGAACGATGTGAAGACGCATCTTGCGGATATCAATTTTCTAAACACGATCAAGACGTTGAAGCGCCTTTCTGAGATGTAGGCGCACCGTGTTGAATCACTCTCTCAAGTCCTGGCCGGTGACAGTGCAGGACATACACAGACCGGGCAAGGGGGCAAACTTGCAGCGGCAGAAAGGTGAAACATGCGGCGTATCGTGATTACCGGGCTTGGGGTGGTCTCCCCGGTGGGAACCGGCCTGGAGGCATTCTGGAAACGGGTGACAGAGGGAGCAAATGGCATTCGCAGCATAAGCCGGTTTGATCCGGAGGGGCTGTCTTGCAAAGTCGCAGGCGAAGTGCCGACCCGGGCAGAAGACCCGCATGGGTTTGATGTGGATGCGGTGCTAGAGCTGCGCGAACAGCGCCGCTCGGACACGTTTATCCACTATGCCATGGGCGCCGTTCAGGAAGCGCTGGCCCACGCGGGCTGGGCGCCGAAAACAAACCGGGAGAAGGAGCGCACCGGCACGGTAATCGGTACTGGTGTTGGTGGCTTTCCGGCCATGACGGCGGGCACCCGTCTTGTGGACGCGAAGGGCCCGCGCCGGGCTTCGCCCTTTCTGGTGCCGTCCTTTCTCGCCAATCTGGCAGCCGGGCAGGTCGCCATCCGCTACGGTTTGAAAGGGCCTATCGGCGCCCCTGTGACCGCCTGTGCCGCGAGCCTGCAGGCCCTTGGAGACGCGGCCCGGCTGATCCGGGGCGGCGAAGCGGATGTCGTGGTGGCTGGCGGAGCGGAGGCCTGCATCGACCGGGTCTCCTATGCGGGCTTTTGTGCCGCCAAGGCCATGTCCTCCGGCCGTAATGACACGCCGGAAGCAGCCTCCCGCCCGTTTGATCAGGACCGGGACGGTTTCATCATGGGGGAGGGCGCCGGTATTCTGGTGCTGGAAGACAAGGACCATGCAGAGGCCAGGGGCGCGCCGGTTCTGGCCGAGCTCACCGGCTATGGCACCACATCCGACGCCTATCATGTCACGTCCTCTGCGCCGGACGGGGAAGGCGGCTTGCGGGCCATGCGCCATGCTCTTGCCCAAGCCGGTCTGAAGGCGGACGATATCGGCTATGTCAACGCCCATTCCACCTCCACACCGGTGGGGGATGCCGCCGAGATCGCAGCGCTGACAACGCTGTTTGCCGGGCGTGGCAAGGATCTGGCGGTCTCCTCGTCCAAATCCATGTTCGGGCACCTGCTCGGTGCTGCCGGGGCGGTGGAGGCTGTGGCCTGCATCAAGGCGCTCCTGTCCGGCCAGTTGCCACCCTCGCGCAATCTGGACCGGCCTGATGAGGCCATGACCCGTTTTGATCTGGTGCCTGGCAAGGCCATCTCCCGGCAGGTGGATCACATCCTCACCAACGGCTTCGGCTTCGGCGGGGTCAATGCTAGCGCGGTGTTCTCAAGGGCGTAAGGGTGAAAGCGCGTAAGTGGGGTGGGGAACGGACCGCTTCGCTCACCCGTCCCATCACCTTCGGTGTTTCCCTCTCTGCTCAGGCTGGAAGCCTTTATGCTCCAGCTCTGACAGCGTCTTCCCGGTTCAATCGACGGAGACCGGTCTTGTGGCAGAGGCGGCAAGACTGGAAGAACCGCCGCTCTGAAGGAAAGGTCTTGGCAGTTCGAAAAATCTCATATATGAGATAAATCTCAAATTAGGGATTTTCATGTCTGATCTGGATCAAGAGATTGGCCGGCGGATTGCCGGTCTGCGGCGCGCACGAGACTGGCCGCTGGAGCGTTTGGCGGAAAAGTCCGGTGTCAGCCGGGCCACCTTGTCGCGCATCGAACGGGGAGACACCAGCCCGACAGCAGTGGTGCTCGGCCAGATCGCAAGGGCGTTTCAGGTGACAATGGCCGATCTCTTCGGCTTCGGCGCCCCGGTGCGGGAGGCCAGGATCGCCCGGGAAAATCAGCTGGTCTGGCAGGACCCGGTGAGCGGGTTCCGCCGCCGGTCCATATCCCCGGCCGCAAGCGGGTTTCGCGGCAGCGTCATAGAAGGGCAGCTGCCTGCCGGAGCCACCCTTTCTTATGCGGCGCCGCCGCTTCCGGATCTGGAGCACCATCTGGTGCTGCTGGAAGGGGCGCTGGAGATGACCCTTGGGGACGAGCATCACACGCTTCAGCCCGGAGACTGCCTGCGCTTCCAGCTCAACACTCCCAATTCCTACCATGCACCGGGCCCGGGCCCGGCCCGCTACCTGCTGACGGTGATCACCCCATGACAACAACGCTCTTCTGCCCCGCGCCGCCGGTCACCCTTCTGTCCGCCGAGGACGCACGTAAGGCGCTGACAGACCTTTCCAATCTGCTGATCGCCTGTGTGGAAGAGGGGGCCGGGATCGGCTTTGTTCTGCCCCTGTCACAGGACAAGGCGGACCGCTTCTGGGCCTCTCAAATCCCGAAACTGGAGGCGGGGGAGGCCTTTCTCATGGCCGTGCGGTCTCAAGAAGGCCTTGCCGGCGTTGTGATGCTTGCCCTCGCGCCCCAGGACAATGGCGGTCACCGGGCCGAGGTTGCAAAGCTGATGGTCCACCCGGCCCACCGCCGCAAGGGCCTTGCCCGCAATCTGATGGCGGCCATTGACGGCCTGGCCCTGTCCCTCGGCCGGTGGCTTCTGGTTCTCGACACGGTCACCGGCGACCGGGCCGAACAGCTCTACCCCACTTGCGGCTACCAGAAAACCGGCATCATCCCCAACTATGCCTATAACAGCCACGGATCTCTGGACCCGACCACGGTGTTTTACAAGGACCTCAGGTGAGGGACTTCACTCCTGCACCAGCCACGCGAAGACCTTCCTCAGGATGAGGGAGTGCGGGTGGCGGCTCTGCGAAAAAAAAGCGGTGCGGCTGCTCCTCAGAAGGTCATCCCCGATCCGATGGGGGTCTACTCGCAATGGAGTCCGGCAAGGCAAGGGCGATTGGGAGCCGCCTGTCCCGCACACACGACCCGCAATCACCCCTCGTTCAGCATCTCCAGCTCCAGCCACTGTTCTTCTGCCGCATCCTTTTCCGCGGTCAGGTCCGTGATGGTCTGCGAGAGTTTTGCGAATTTGTCCGGGTTCTGGGCGTAGAGTTGCGGGTCGTTCATCTCCGCCTGCAGCTTGGCCAGCCGGGCGTCTATCTTTTCAATTGTCTCCGGCAGGGTTTTGAGAAGATGCTGCTGGGTGAAGGAAAGCTTTGATTTTGCCTTGGGGGTCTCGGCGGCGGTCTTTGACGGGGCCTGTTTGCCGCGCTTGGGGGGGGCAGCCTTGTTCGCCTCGCGGGCGGTGACGCCTTCTCCCCGCTGGGCCAGCATGTCCGTATAGCCGCCAGCATATTCGCGCCACAGGCCGTCGCCCTCATGAACGATGACGGAGGTGGCGACCCGGTCGAGGAAATCGCGGTCGTGGGAGACGATCAGGGCGGTGCCCGGATAATCGGCCAGAAGCTCCTGCAAGAGGTCGAGGGTTTCCAGGTCGAGATCGTTGGTCGGCTCGTCGAGCACCATCATGTTGGACTTGTTGGCAAGGGCCCGGGCCAGCATGGCGCGGGCGCGCTCGCCCCCGGACAGGACCCCGACCGGGGTGCGGGCCTGTTCGGGCGAGAACAGGAAGTCCTTCATATAGGACATGACGTGTTTGCTCTCGTCGCCGATCATGACCATGTCGCCGCGCCCGCCGGTCAACACCATGGCCAGACTGTCATTCAGGTCCAGGTTTTCCCGCTTCTGATCCAGCGTCACCATTTCCAGATTGGTGCCAAGCCGTGTGGTGCCCACATCGGGGGCGAGCTCTCCGGTCAGCATTTTCAAAAGAGTGGTCTTGCCCGCCCCGTTCGGCCCCACAAGGCCAATCCGGTCGCCCCGCTGGATGCGGGTGGAAAAGTCCTTCACGATGACCCGCTCGCCGAAGGACTTGGAAATACCCTTGGCCTCGGCCACCAGCTTGCCGGAGACCTCTGCGTCGCTGGCGGCCAGCTTTGCTGTGCCTTGCGGCCCCCGGTGCTCGCGCTTTTGCTGACGCAGGGCGGCCAGTTCCCGCACCCGGCGCATGTTGCGCTTGCGCCGTGCGGTCACCCCATAGGTCATCCAGTGCTCTTCGCGCTTGATCTTCTGGGCCAGTTTCTGCTGGTCGATCTCTTCCTGCTCGAACACCTCGTCGCGCCAGGCTTCAAAATGGGCAAAGCCCCTATCCATGCGCCGGGAGGTGCCCCGGTCGATCCAGACCGTGGCCCGGGAGAGATTTTCCAGAAAACGCCGGTCATGGGAAATCAGAACGAGAGCGGATTTCAGGCTTTTCAGCTCCTCTTCCAGCCACTCGATGGCGGGCAGATCCAGATGGTTGGTGGGTTCGTCCAGAAGCAGGATGTCCGGTTCCGGCGCCAGCGTGCGGGCGAGCGCTGCGCGCCGGGCCTCACCGCCGGACAGCGCCTTGGGGTCTTCCTCGCCGCTCAGGCCGAGCACATTGAGCAGATAGGCGCCGCGATAGGGATCATCCCCTTCGGTCAGGCCCTCATTGACATAGTCGAGGGTGGAACCATAGGCGCTCAGATCCGGGTCCTGGGGCAGGTAGCGAACGGTGCGTCCGGGCTGGAAAAAGCGTTCGCCCCGGTCCATTTCCACCAGTCCAGCCGCGATTTTCAACAATGTCGACTTGCCGGACCCGTTGCGGCCCACCAGGCAGATCCGGTCTCCTTCCGAGACGGACAGCTCGGCACCGGTCAGAAGCGGCGTGCCGCCGAAAGTCAGATGAATGTCTCGCAGTGTCAGCAGGGGCGGGGCCATGAAAACCTTTGAACGCGTCGGTGAATTGGACGGCTCCTCTTAATACCAATCTCACCTGATAGAAACCGGTCTGATGGTATTTTCCAATTTGCAGGCAAGGCGCGGTGTGAAGGACGGCCCGCTGGCTCGGTCAAGCAGCGCAACGCCATCCGCGCAGAAAAATTGATCGGGGCCGGGCGGATTTTTGCGCCGGGCTGGTGTAGGCTTGCCGTTGGGTCAGTGGGCTGTGGACACAAACCGGCCAGTCCGGATGCGGGGGCGCGCGCCGGGCGGCCGGGAGGAGCCAGAAATGTATGATCTGATCAGGACTTCGTCTCTCTCGGCCTGCCGGGTCTTTGGTCTTGCGGCAGGTCTTGCGCTTGCCGTGACCGTTCTGTCGGGCCTTGCCCTGCCGGACCGGGCCCAGGCGGACGGGTTTTATATGGGCGGCGGCGGCATAACCTTCGGTTTCGGCACGGGCGGCTATCGCAGCGGTGTCTTTTATGGCGCGCGCGGCTTCACCGGGCCACCCTTCCTGCCATATGGGCCGCCCTATTACTATCATCCGTATGACCGGCGGGCCTATCCTTACCGGTCCAGGGTCTACGTTGCGCCCCGCCGGTACGTGGCCCCACGCTATATTGCGCCGCGCCGTTATGTTGCTCCGCGCGCCTATGTGGGGCAGCCGCAGCGCGTGCCCTACACCAAGACCGGCCTGGCCCCGTTCACGCCCCAATGGGCAGCCTATTGCGCCCGGAAGTACAAATCTTTCAACCCCAATACGGGCACCTATCTGGCTTACAGTGGAAAATATCGTTTTTGCCGCTAATTGTGTAATTCTATTTCGCGGCGCTGCCGGTCTTTATGCGGCGGGATCATTAAATACGGGATAATTTTCCTGATTTAGGCTGAAGTGTGTAAAAATATCACCTTTCTTCGACAAAAATAGGAACATGCCCTAAGGGCAAGGTTGATTGCGCGCATGGAGCGTGGAATTCTGTTTTTCTATCGTTTCCGTAGCTCCAAAGATAATCCAAGAGGGGAGAGCGAGAATGTTGAAGTCGATGCGTGTAACGGCGCTTGCGGCAGCCTTGATGGCGGCCACCTCACTGACTGCCTTTGCCGAGGTAGTGTATCATCGCGGCAATACGGCTGATCCGGAAACGCTGGATCAGCACATTACGTCTACAGTTTATGAAGCACATATCCTGCGCGATCTCTATGAAGGCCTGGTGGCCTATAGTGCTGACGGCAAGATCATCCCGGGTGTTGCCAGCGAATGGACTGTGTCGGACGACGGCACGGCCTATACGTTCAAACTGCGTGATGATGCCAAATGGTCGAATGGTGATCCGGTTGTCGCGGGAGATTTTGTCTATTCCCTGAAACGGATCATGACGCCGGAAACCGGCGCGAAATATGCAACTGTGCTCTATCCGATCAAAAACGCGGAAAAGATCAACAAGGGCGGAGCAGACCCGGACACGCTGGGCGTCAAGGCCCTTGATGACCAGACGCTCGAAATCACCCTGGAAGCGGCAACGCCCTATTTTGTCGATCTCCTGGCCCACCAGACCGGCTTGCCGGTGCATCCAGCCACGGTTGAAGCTTATGGCAAGGATTTCGTCAAACCGGAGCATATTGTTACCAATGGCGCGTTCACCTTGGCAGAGTTCATCCCGAACGCTCACGTGAAAGCCACCAAGAACCCCTATTTTCATGATGCGGACAATGTGAAGATCGACACGGTCTTTTTCTATCCGACGGAAGACCGGGGCGCGGCCCTGCGCCGGTTCCAGGCCGGTGAGCTGGACACCAACGATGATGCGCCGACCGAGCAGGTCGCCTTCATGCGCGAGGAACTGGGCGACAAGTTCCGCGTCGCGCCTTATCTCGGTACCTATTATTACGCGCTGAACCATGAGGATGAAGCGCTGTCCAATCCGGATGTGCGTCAGGCGCTGTCCATGTCCATAGACCGGGAATTCCTGGCAGACGAGATCTGGGGCTCCACCATGGTGGCCGGCTATTCCTTTGTGCCGCCCGGCATCGGCAATTACGGCGAGCCCGCCTATGCGGATTACAAGGACATGTCCCAGATCGACCGGGAGGACAAGGCGCTTGAACTTCTGGAAAAGGCCGGCTATGGCCCGGACAATCCGCTGAAACTGACGATCAACTACAACACGTCCGAAAATCACAAGAACACGGCTGTTGCCATTGCCGACATGTGGGCCCCGCTGGGGGTCGAAATCTCGATGATCAACACGGACACCAAGACCCACTACGCCATGCTGCGCGACCGCGGGGATTTCGACATCGCCCGGGCCGGCTGGATCGGTGATTATTCCGATCCGCAGAACTTCCTGTTCATGGTAGAAAGCGACAATACCGGCTTCAACTATGCCCGGTATGAAAATCCCGAATATGACGCGCTGATGGATGAGGCTGCCCAGACCATCGATCTGGAAAAGCGCGCTGCCGTGCTGAAACAGGCCGAAGAGCTGTTCATGCGCGATCTGCCTTTCATTCCGCTCATGTATTACGGGTCCATGAACCTGGTGTCGGACAAGGTCTCCGGATTTGAGGACAATCTTCTCAACGTCCATCCGAGCCGCTGGATGAGCATTTCCGAATAAGAGCACCGGAACCGGCAGGACCCTCCTGCCGGTATCTCTCAAGGTGGCCAGCAAAAGACCGCCGGAAGGATGACAGGGGACCTCCATGCACCGATATGTGCTCGGCCGATTGCTTGGCGCAATCCCGACCCTCTTTTTGATTGTCACACTCTCGTTTTTTCTGATCCGGATCGCGCCCGGCGGGCCGTTCGATCTGGAACGGCCGCTTGAGGCCAAGGTGATGGAGAACCTGAACAGGATCTATCACCTCGACGAGCCGCTCTGGAACCAGTATCTGCTATACCTGCACAGCATTTCCCGGCTGGATTTCGGGCCGAGTTTCTATTTCCGCGATTTCACCATCAACGAGTTGTTTGCCGCGAGTCTGCCGATCTCCATCCAGCTCGGCCTGTCCGCACTGTGCCTTGCCCTGGTAGTGGGCGGGACCATGGGGGTGATTGCCGCACTCCGGCAGAACCAGGCGACCGACTATACGGTGATGGCGGCCGCGACGCTCGGTGTCACCATTCCCAATTTCGTCGTTGCGCCGATCCTCACACTGGTGCTGGGGGTCTGGCTTGGCTGGCTGCCGGTCGGCGGCTGGAATGGCGGGGCCTTTGTCAATGTTATCCTGCCGGTGGTGACCCTGGCCCTGCCGCAGGTGGCTGTGGTGGCCCGGCTGACGCGGGGCTCGATGATCGAGGCCCTGCGCTCCAACCATGTGCGCACCGCCAGGGCTTATGGCCTGAGCTCCTATCTGGTCATCGTCGTGCATGCGCTGCGCGGCGCGATTCTGCCCGTTGTCTCCTATCTGGGCCCGGCGGCCGCAGCGCTTTTGACCGGGTCCGTGGTGGTGGAGACGATCTTCGGCATTCCGGGCATTGGCCGCTATTTCGTGCAAGGAGCGCTCAACCGCGACTATACGCTGGTGATGGGCACGGTTGTGGTGGTCGCCTGTTTTGTCATCCTGTTCAACCTCATCGTGGATCTTCTCTATGCGCTGCTTGATCCGCGTGTGCGCTACGACTGAGGGGAGGCAGGACATGACAGTGACTGCAACCGGCAATGGCGCACCCGGCAAGGGGCGGTCCCTTTGGGACGATGCCCGCGACCGTCTTCTGGCCAACCGGGCGGCGGTGGCCAGCATGGCGGTTCTCCTGGCGATCACCCTGATTTCGATCCTGGGGCCGGAGCTGTCGCCCCATGGCTTCAAGACCGTCTACCGGGACTATGTGAAAGTCCCGGCAAGCCTCTCGGCCTATCCCAAGCCCGATCAGGTTGAGCCGGGTTTCCGCGCGGCAGCCAAACGGGCGCGGGTCACGGTGGAAACCTATGCGCTGGAGGGCGGCAGCGTGGTGGCCAAGGTCACCTCCCGCCGCAAAATCGATCCGCGTACGGGCCGGTATTTTGACCGCAGCGACCTGTTCCACAATGCGCAGGTGAGTGATCTGTCCGAAGACGGAAAATCGGCAGTTGTGCGGGCTGAGATTGACTACAAGCATTTTTACTTCGGCACGGACGCCAATGGCCGGGACATGATGACCCGCACCTTCATTGCCGGGCGGGTGTCGCTGACCATCGGGCTGCTGGCAACGGTGGTGGCCATTTCCATCGGCGTGATTTATGGCGCGGCCTCCGGTTATCTCGGCGGGCGCATCGACCAGATGATGATGCGGGTGGTGGACATTCTCTATTCGCTGCCCTTCATCTTCTTTGTCATCATGCTGGTGGTGTTTTTCGGCCGCAACTTTGTGCTGATGTTCATTGCCGTCGGGGCGGTGGAGTGGCTTGATATGGCCCGGATCGTGCGCGGCCAGACCCTGACTATCAAGCGGCAGGAATATGTGCAGGCCGCCGAAGCCATGGGAGTTGGCGATGGCGGCATCTTGCGCCGGCACATCATTCCCAACACGCTCGGGCCAGTGGTTGTCTATATGACGCTGCTGGTGCCCAAGGTGATCTTGCTGGAGAGCTTCCTGTCCTTCCTGGGCCTTGGGGTTCAAGAGCCGATGACCAGCTGGGGCGTTCTGATTTCCGAAGGCGCACGCAACCTGCAAGGGGCGCCGTGGATGCTGATTTTCCCGTCCATTTTCCTGACATCGACCTTGTTCGCGCTGAACTTCATTGGCGACGGACTGCGCGATGCGCTGGATCCGAAAGACAGGTGAGGAGACGGGCATGACGCAGGACAACAGCCAGGACGTACTGTCCATCAACGGATTGAAAGTCACCTTTGACACGGCCACCGGCCCGGTGGAGGCCGTGCGCGGTGTTGATATCACCGTCAAGGCCGGTGAGACGGTCGCGATTGTGGGTGAAAGCGGCTCGGGCAAAAGCCAGACCATGATGGCGGCCATGGGGCTTCTGGCCACCAATGGCCGCACCGAAGGCAGCGTGGTCTATGAAGAGCGCAATCTTCTGGGCCTGCCGGTCCGGGAGCTGAACCGGGTGCGCGGCGCCAGGATCACCATGATCTTCCAGGAGCCGATGACGTCGCTCGATCCGCTTTACACCATTGGCCGCCAGCTGGCAGAGCCGATGGTTGTTCATGGCGGCCTGTCATGGAAAGCGGCCCAGGCCAAGGCGCTGGAGCTGCTCAAGCTGGTGAATATTCCTGAGCCGGAGCGCAAGATCAAAGCCTATCCGTATGAGATGTCCGGGGGGCAGCGCCAGCGTGTGATGATTGCCATGGCGCTGGCCAATGACCCCGATGTGCTCATTGCCGACGAGCCGACCACGGCGCTGGACGTAACCACCCAGGCCCAGATTCTGGATCTCCTGCGCGAGCTGCAGCAGCGGCTCGGCATGGCGGTAATTTTCATTACCCATGATCTGGGCATCGTGCGCCGGATTTCGGACCGGGTCTATGTGATGAAAACCGGTGAGGTGGTGGAGTGCGGCGACACGGGCAGGATCTTTGCTGCCCCTGAACATCCCTATACGCGCATGCTGCTGGATGCGGAGCCATCGGGCCGCAAACCTGCGGTGCCGGACGATGCCCCTGTGCTGATGGAAGCGCAAAAGGTCAACGTGGAATTCCAGCTGGATACGGGCTTTCTGCAGCCAAAGCACATCTTGCGGGCCGTTGACGATATCAGCTTCTCCCTGCGCAAGGGCCAGACGCTCGGCATTGTCGGGGAAAGCGGATCGGGCAAGTCGACCCTCGGCCGGGCGGTGTTGAACCTTCTGCCTGCCGGCGGCCGGGTCGTGTTTCAGGGACAGCAGATTTCGGGCCTGGACCGGGCGGCCATGCGCGGGCTGCGCAAGGACATGCAGCTGATTTTCCAGGACCCGTTCGGATCGCTCAGCCCGCGCCTGACCGTCGGGCAAATCATAGCGGAGGGCCTTCTGGTGCATGAACCGTCCCTGAGTGCCCGGGAGCGGGAGGCCCGCGCCTGCCTGGCCCTGGAAGAAGTGTCACTGGATCCGGTGATGCGCAACCGCTACCCGCACGAGTTTTCCGGCGGCCAGCGCCAGCGCATCGCGATTGCCCGGACCATGGTTTTGAAGCCGGAACTGGTGGTGCTGGACGAGCCCACGTCAGCCCTCGACCGTACGATCCAGAAGCAGGTGGTCGAGCTTCTGCGCGATCTGCAGAAGGCCCACGACCTCACCTATCTGTTCATTTCTCACGATCTGGCGGTGGTGCGGGCCCTCTCCGACACGGTCATGGTGATGCAGCGTGGCAAGGTGGTGGAGGCGGGAACGGCTGAACACATCTTCGAAGCCCCGCAGTCCGCCTATACGCGGGAACTGATCGGTGCGGCAATGCTGGCCAAAAGGCAGATGAGGGAGACCGGCTAAAGAGGATTCGGGCGTGCCGTGTTCATATGGATGCGAACCGGCTTGCCTTGTGCGCTGACATTTCTGAGTTCAGGCAGCGCAACACTCATCCGGTGAAAGATGATTTGACGGAGCGGAGAGGGGGATGTGGCGCAGTTGCATGAGCTTAGCTGCCGTCAGCCTTCGCCCATCAGTCCTTCCACGCTGGAGCCATAAAAATCCGGCGCGAGCTGAACAGCGCTGGACAGAATGTGGAAGCGCGTCATTTTCGCCAGCTTCTGACCGTCTTTCTCCTCCAGGGCGCAGATCATTTGCGCATGGGTGACCCGGTTCTTGCTGCTCCAGGTCGAGTCGGAAATCGGATTGGGCAGCAGCACCCGCTGGAGCATCATCGAGGTGCGCACGAGGATCGGCTCCAGGGCGGGCATGTCCGCCAGTCTGAAAATCTGAAGATGAAAATGCCGGTCGATTTCCGCACAGGCAAACAGGTCCCGGCCTTCACGGGCTTCCTGGAAATGGGTGTCCAGATCTCGCAAGGTTTCCGCCATGCAAGGGGTCATGTTGCGGGCCGCCTCCGCCGCCCCGGCGGTTTCAATGTCAATCCGCATGCGCAGCAACAGAAGGGCCTCATTGAGACTGGGGTCGGTGACATAGGTGCCCTGATAGCCCCGCCTGACCACAAGGCCGCCTTCCTGAAGCAGCATCAACGCTTCGCGGATCGTGCTTTGCGAACAGCCATATTCTGCGGCCAGGGCCTGTTCGGTCATCGGGCATTCAGGGGTCAGCTCACCGGTGATGATCTTCCGTTTCAGGTCCTGAAAAACGGCCGCGGATTTGCGCGGGCGCTTGTCGCCAGCCTGACCGTTGGTCTGGGCCGTTTCAGCGGCAGCAAAACTTAACGTCACGTCCTTCCCCCGTCCCAGACATCGAAGTGGCCTTGCGCTCAATACCCCAACGCAAGGTTCCGTCCGCATACGGAGCCCGAATGAAGCGCAAGGGTTCCGAATTCTCCGACAGCACCGGGAAAACGGTCAATGGGGCACGCCTATCCTTTGCAGCTGCCTTCCGGTCTTTTGCATCTCATCCACGTCAATTTGAGGTCTGCCGGAGCTGGCCTGCCAATCAACACTCGTGAGATGCAGCGCCGGGATTGGTAATTTAGCGACTGCCAATTTAACTTATCAGACTATAGTCTAGTCTATCTGCTTGAATTTCAATCGCGAAATTGACAGATCTGGTCACAAAATTGCGAGTAGTCAGAAAAAAGACGCGCATTTCTGCCGGATCTGGCTCAATTTTGATCTTAGGCGGCAGCCTTTTTGAGCGCCGAAAGCCAGTTTTGATGCGCCAGTTTGCGCATCGCCGCTTCCGAGAAGCCACGGCTCTCCAGCACTTCGAACAGACGGTAAAGGCCAGTGACATCGCCCAGATCCTTAGGCACAAGGCAGCCGTCAAAGTCCGAGCCGAGGGCCACCCGGTCTTCTCCTATGCGGTCGGCGAGATAGGCGGCATGATCGGCAATGACCTCCAAAGGCGTGTCCCGGTTATGGGTGCCATCCGGGCGCAGGAAGGCCACATGAAAATTGATGCCGACCAGACCGTCGCTCTCCTTGATGGCATCAAGCTGCTTGTCGGTCAGGTTGCGGCTGTTGGCGCACAGCGCATGGGCATTGGAATGGCTGGCGACAATCGGCCGTTCGGTAATCCGGGCCAGATCCCAGAACCCTCTTTCGTTCAGATGCGAGACGTCCAGAAGCACACCCAGCTTGTTGCAGGCCCGCACCAGATCGCGTCCGGCCCCGGTCAGGCCCGCGCCGGTATCGGGGGAGGCCGGATAGGCCATGGGCACGCCTTCGGCAAAGGCGTTGGGACGGCTCCAAACCAGCCCGAGGGAGCGCAGGCCGCGCTTGTAGAACTCCTCAAGGGCATAGAAATTGGCATCGATGGCTTCCGCGCCCTCAATGTGAAGGCTGACGGCCAGCTTGCCCGCCTCCACAGCCTGTGTGTTTTCCTCCGGTGTGCGGCAGATGCAGACATCGCCGCCGGCCTCGGCTTCGATCTGCTCGGCGCGCTCCAGAAGGCGCAAGGTGAAGGCGTGGGCCGCGTCCTGGGGCACCTCCTGAAAATTGGCCGGATCACGGGGATCGAACGGCTTTGCGAAGTCCTGTTCGGGATTGGAGGGCACAAACATGGCAAAAAGCCCCCCGGAAAACCCGGCTTCCTTAGAGCGCTCCAGATCGATATGGCCGTTGTCAGAGCGGTCGAAGAAGGAGCGCGGCTCCCCTTTCAAGGCACTGGTTTCAAGCTTCAGCAGCGTGTCGTTATGACCATCAAAGACAGGGAAGGGGCAGGTGGCAGGAGCGGTAGGCATAAAGGGTCCTTGGCAAAACGGGGAAGAGATGGGCCGATGCAGACCGGTCCGTCTCTATTTAAACACTGTCACGGAGAATGTAAGGCGGCTTTTGCGAATGTGACTTGCAACACCTGAAAAGCTGACGCAAGAAGAGGTCCAGTTTTTTGGAGGTTCCATGACGCATGATGTGCCGCACCGGATCAAGGTGAACCCGGAGGAGGCTGCCCCGGTCTCCAGGCGTGTGCTTCTGGCAGGGGGGGTGTTTCTGGTTGGAAGTGCCCTGGCCGGATGCCAGACCGTGGTCGGATTGCCGGATCAGGCAGACCTGCCGGATGAAACCTTTGATTATGCGTCGGCCTATGCCGCCTTGCCGGACGGGGATTTCACCTGGCCTGCGATCAACTACAAGACCTTTGACCGCACATATTGGCGCCAGGTGGTGGATTACAAGACACGGGAACGGCCAGGCACGATCATTGTCGATCCCTATAACAACTTCCTGTATTGGACGCTGGGCAACAAAAAGGCCCTGCGTTATGGGATTGGTGTTGGCCGGGCGGGATTTGCGTGGTCCGGCGAGGCGTTGATCCGGGTGAAACGGGAACACCCGATCTGGCGCCCTCCACGGGAAATGATTGCCCGCAAACCGTCCCTGGAGCGCTATTGGGAAAAGGGCTATCCGCCCGGGCTCAAAAACCCGCTCGGGGCCAGGGCCATGGATCTGTGGCAAGGTTCGAGGGACACATTATTCCGCATCCACGGCACCAACAAACCGTCCTCCATCGGCAAAAGCGTGTCCTCGGGCTGCATCCGCATGTGGCAGCAGGACGTGATTGACCTGTTCAACCGGGTGCCCTTGCGCACCAAGGTTGTGGTGCTCAGCGAGGACCCTGACGGGGAAGCCTGAGACACCGGCAGCTGCGGCGGGCCAGCGCTGGTTGATATATGGTGTCAGATCATCGCAACATCATGCAGCACGGCGCCAAAGTGGCAAATGGCGGCCGCCAGCACAAAGCCGTGCCAGATCGCATTCTGGAACGGCAACTGTTTCCAGGCGTAAAACACGGTGCCCACCGTGTAGAGCAGGCCGCCGCCCAGGATCATGAAAAAGCCGAAAGGGGAGGCTCGTTCGATCAGCGGGCCTGCGGCAAAGACAACCACCCAGCCGAGCCCCAGATAGATGGGCACCGTCAGCCGGTCCAGGCCGGTCAGGTGGAATAACTTCACAACGGCGCCCGAGACCGCGCCGGTCCAGACCACGGCCAGCAGAATTCCACCGGTCCAGCCGCCGATGATCACTCCGGCCAGCGGCGTATAGGTTCCGGCGATCATCAGGAAAATGGCCGCGTGGTCCAGCCGCCGCAAAATACCCGAGCGCTGGTCCCGTGCGAGCATGTTGTAGAGCGCGGAGCAGATCAACATGGCCATCAAGCAGGCCGCATAAATCATGACGGTCACCTGCCGGGCCGGATCGTCCGCATGCCAAAGACTGACAGCGAGGATGATGCAGGCGGTCAGGCCAAGACAGATCCCGGTCACATGCACGGCACCATCGGCGATCAGTTCGGCAAGCGTCTGCGGGCGGAGATCAGCCATATGTTTGCTCCCGGTCTGGCATGGGCGTTCCGTTCAAGGGCGAAAGATGCATAGGCGCCAGCTGCGGCGGTCATGAGGCCCGCCGGGCTGTGTCACGCTGCTTTTGCCCGGCTGGGGATCTGGCCAGACGTGCGACATCGTCCGATGTCCCCTGAGTGCGGTCAAATAGGTCATCATCAATCGCGCTTGCTACGAGCCCATTCGGCAAATTGCTTCCCGCCCAGCATAGGTCACCTTCCTGAGTGCCGCTCAGACCTTTTTGCGGCAGCCCTTCAAGACTGCGTGAGCCGTTGATGAGCTGTCTCACAGGTTAAACTCTGTCTCTGGCATCTAGAATTTTCGTGCCCCTCTTGCCTGTCGAGGGCGACGCTGCAGCAGTGTCTAACAGGTTTTGCGGGCGCCCTTTCAGGATGTAGCGCATTCGGGCATTCGTCGAGGAAGGCGAGAGGCTGAAGATACTTTTAGACGAAATATCAATCACTTGGACGGATAAATTAAATTTACCTAAAGTTTGTAGATTGATTATTTGTATGTTGGTGTATAGTTTTGTCATTTGAAAAAAAATATCAAAAAAATTGAATTAAATCTGATGAATTCAGTATCTTGACATGTCGTTTGTGAATTTTTAACGATATCGCGCCGCACGAACCTAACGTGCGTTTTGTTTTGAAATGGGGTTTTTATTCATGTCCTACTTTACCAAAATAACCAAGGCGGGTGTCATTGCTATTGGCGCTCTTGGCTGGGCTGGTGCTGCTCAAGCCGCTGGCTCGGTCGCGTGGCTGAGCCCGGCTGACGGGAGTGCCTATCCGGTTGGAACATTGGTGTCGCCGACAGGGCAAGCCAATGCGTCCGGGTCCGTCGGAGGTGGCTTGGATCTTGTGATCGTTATGGATTCGTCCGGATCCATGGGGATCAGCGTTCCAATTCTTGGTAGTCCGACGCGCCGCGAAGTGCAGCAGCAGGCCGCTCTGGGCCTGGTCGGGAGCCTTCCGACTGGAACGGCGGTTAGCATTGTCGAATTTGACAATAACGCCAACGTGGTCCAGCCGCTCACAACCCTTCCAGGCGGCACCGCTGCTGTGGAGGCGGCCATCAACAGTGTCGATGCGTCAGGCACAACGGATATCCGTGATGGGATCGTCGCTGCTGACAATCAGCTGGACGCCAACGGCCGGAGTGGCACCTCCAAGCAGATTCTTGTGATCTCGGATGGGGGGTCATCGGTTTCTGCTGCTGAAACAGCTGCCGCAAATGCGCTGGCAGATGGGTATACCGTGAACACCGTCAGCTTCCCGGGCAGCTCTACAAGTACCATGGAAGCCATCGCAAATGCCGGCGGGGGCACATTCGTGAACTTCTCTGACAATCCGCAGGACATTATTGATGTCTTCAGCGGTTCCGTCGGCGGTGTTCTTGTCGGTGTTTCCGATGTGCAGATCACTGATCCGGACGGAAACACGTTTGCTGCTGTGGTGGATGCCCTTGGCAACTTTACCATCCCCGGCTTCAACCTCAAGGCGGGTGCGAACACCTGGACTGCCCTGGCAACCTTTACTGATAGCTCAACGGCCACGGCGTCTTTGACGCTTTACGGAACGGCTGGCGGCGGCACGACGCCGGTTCCGCTTCCAGCGTCCGGTCTGCTCCTGATTGCCGCAGTCGGTGGCCTGGGGGCTGCGCGCTTCCGCCGTAAAAAGAACTGAAGCCGGGCGCTCTGTCTTATGAGGCAGACGCGAGGTTCAAACATTCGGCTCGGGGACACCCCCGAGCCGTCTTTTTAGAGAATAATCCAGGTTTTTGATGATGTTTTACAGCGTTTCCAGCGCTCGGTGGGCCACCATTCCGGCTCTGCTGATTTGCCTGTCTTTTCTTTCCAGCCCTCTCAAAGCGGCTGTTGTTTTGTCTCCGGAGGCGAACTGGTCGCCGAAACTTGGCGGCCCGGGTGACGGAGGGGGGCGCAGTTTGGAGGCCCCGGCCGCAAGCAGGCTTTTGCGCCAGCAAGCTCATATCGGCGCATTGGAAGGTTTCAGGGCCGGGGAAGGGCCGTTGGCCGCTGCGCTTGCAGCCATCAGATACGCACTCGACGGAGAGCTGCTGAAGGCGGAAAGCGCGCTTCTGGCTTCAGGACGCACAGATTTGCCCAATCAGGAAAGGGCCATCGCACAAGCGCTGATCTACAGGGAGCGCCAGCAGCTGTCCGAGGCGGCCGGCCTAGTGGACAGTGTGCTGAACAAGGATCCGGATCACGCCTATGCCCAGAACTTGAGGGGGACGATAACGTACCGGATGAACGGGGCCGAAGCCGCCTTGCCCTATTTTACGGCCGCTGCCGAGGCTGGTCCGAAAGGAGCAACTTATTGGTCGAACCTGGCGGCGGTTTTGATCGAGACCGGGCAAAGGCAAGCGGGGCACAAGGCGCTGGCCCATGCGGTTGATCTGGCGCCGCCAGCCTGTCCGACCCTCCTGGCCCTTGCGTCCATTGAAAGTGGTGAAGGCAATCCAGCGTCCGCCGCAGAGCGCTACAAGGCTTGTCTGCAGCGTGAACCGGAAAACGAAGAAGCGGCAACGGGCCTTGTTGATGCGCTTCTGGAGACCGGCCGGATTGAGGAAGCAAGGCAGGCTGTAGACAGGCACCGGACCGTGCTCAAAGACGCAGATCTGCTGTCGGTCGAAATCGGGCTCCGGGAAGGAGACCTGGCCCGGGTACAAAGAGAAATTGGCCTTGTGGCCAATCAGGACAGCTTGAAGGTGCAACGGGCAAAAGCACGTCTGAACCTCGCTCTTGGTGAAAGTCATCTTGCGGAAGGGGCTCTTCAACGGGCCTTGGAGCTTAATCCGGCTGACCCTGTTGCCAGAGTGGGCGCTTACGCGCTGGCACTTTCCCAAGGCAGGCAGGCTGCCGGCCCGGCCTCCGGCGGGAAATTTAAAAACGTGGATGCTCTCTATCAGGGTTTATCGCTACTGGCGGCAGGAGCGCCGGACCCGGAGGCCGTGCGGAAGGCTTTTGCGCAGGGCGAGGGGGCCTTGAACCGGTTCCGGAGTGTTGGACTGACAGACAAGGACCTGTCCGAAGACATACCACCGCAAGCCGCACGGGCGCTGGCCATCCCGCTTTTCCTGCAAATGACCTCTACCCGTGGGCGCATCGCGGAGATGTTGGATGACCTGTCGAAAGACCACTCTTCTTCAGCAGTGATTAGCTTTTTACAGGCGGAGGCGCTTTTGTCCGAGGCGAAAGATGTTCCGGGAGCCTTGAACGCGCTGGACAATGGGCTCTCCCGCAACGAGCGCTTTCTGGCGGCGCATTTGCTTCGCGCGGATATCGCTTTGCAGCAGGGGGACTTCAAGGCGGCCTTGAAATCCTATGGTACGGCGGCTGGTATTCTGCCTGAACCGCAAACTCTGCTGCGGACCGGCGTTCTGGCAGAACAGATCGGCGAGCTGGATACGGCCGAAGCCGCATTGCGGCACTTCGCGCAGATTGATCCGAAGAACTATATTGCCCTGAATCAGCTGGCCTGGTTTCTGGTCAGCCGCCGCGGTGATGCAGCGGCTTTGACGGAAGGCAGGAAGCTGGCGGCAGCGGCTTTGGAATTGAAACCCGGCAACGCCGCCATTCTGGATACGCTTGGGTGGGCCGCCTATAAGCGCGGGGATCTGGAGGAAGCTCTGGATCTGTTGAAGCAGGCGGTGGCTGCGGCTCAGGGGCGATCGCCGGAAATCGTCCTGCATTTTGTAGAAGTCTCTTTGCAGGCCGGGCAGGGGGACCAGGCCCGCGCGGCGCTGCGCCCGCTTTATGCCGAAAAGGACACAAGTCCCTTGAAAGAGCAGATCGCTGCTCTGGCTGAAAAAGCAGAGATTGAGAGCGCAAATTGAAATGACCGTTCCGGGCCTCGCCCGGCTCACTCCGTTCCGAAGGCGAGGGTGGACAGAGCCCGGTCGGAGCGGCCGCTCCAGGCGACCAATGCGGCGGCAAGCCGGGCGGCCGGGCTGTCGTCTGGATCGGACGCCCTGCGCACGCACCACCAGTCCAGATAAATGCCCTCATCGCTGATGGGGCGGGCCACCAGCGTGCCGTCGGCCAGTTCCGGTTCGATGGCCCATTGGCTGAACAGGGCAACGCCGAAACTGGCCCTGACGAGGTCGATTACCGCTTCCGGTGTGGGCATGGCGGTGAGGCGGCGGAACGGGACCGTGGGGTTGCCCAAAAGCGTGGTCCATTCAAAGCCGGGTTCGGCGGCCAGCGGATAGACGAAAAAGCGCTCATCGCCCATGTTGACGCTGTTGACCACCGCCTCCCCGGCCAGCGGATGGGTTTTGGCCATCACGGCAACAATGGGGTCTGACCCCAGCTTCACGGATTTGAAGCGGGACAGAACCGGCTGCCGCCCGAAGACCAGGGACAGATCCACCGAACCGTCACTCAAGGAGGCCAGAGGGCGGGCCGTTGCACTGCCCGACAGGTCTACGGCGAGCTGCGGGGCTTTGTTTTCCAGATAGCTTAGGAACGCGGGCAGCCAATGATAGCGGCTGTAGGTGGCCTGGCCCAGCCGGACCAGCTGGCGTTTGTTCTGGGCGCTGGCTTCCAGGTCCTGCTCAAGGCGGGCCAGTTCGGAGATGAACCGCTCCCCCAATGTCTTGAGCCGCTCTCCTTCCGGTGTCAGCTGTAGGCCGGTTTCCGCCTTCAACACCAGGGGCACTCCAAGACGTCGTTCCGCCTCCCGCAGCCGGTGGGATGCCGCCGACTGGCTGATGCCGAGCCGGGTGGCGGACAGGGTCATGCTTCCGGTCTCCTGAAGGGCGCAGAGAAGTGTCAGGTGGTGGAGGGCGAGTTTCGGGATCATGAGCTGTATGAAAACATTTCATGCAAAGAATGAAAACTAGGAATTTTATTTCTGAAATCAGGGGCTGTAGTTTCAGGGGCATGTCCAGACGTTCCTTCCTTCCTTTCGTCTCCACACCTGCCGCAGCCACGCTCACGATTGTTGTGACTGCGGTCTGTTTTGGCCTGGCGCCTGTTTTTGTGCGGGAGCTTCAGGGCTATGGAACCGGTCCGGCTACAATTGCGCTCTACCGCTATGGCTTGTCGGTGATTGTCCTGCTGCCGTTTCTGCCCATTGAAAAACACAAACGCGGCAGGGCGCTGCTGTTTGCCGGGGCCGGGGCCGCTGTTGGTCTCAGCCTGATCGGGTATCTGGAAGCCATCAAGGCAGCTCCGCTGGCGGCCGTTGGGGTGGTATATATGTCCTACCCGGCCTTCGCAGCCCTGTTCGCCTGGGTCCTGTTGCGTCAGGCTCCGGGCGCGCGCAGTCTGGCAGCCATTGCGCTGGTGCTCGGGGCCGCTCTCCTTTTGCTCGACCCGTCGGTGCTGGCGCATGAGGTCTTTTCCGCCCTGATCTGGGCCATCCCGGCGCCGGTTGCCTTCGGATTTCTGATTGTTCTTCTGACAGGTCTGTCCGGTGGCCTGTCCTCCTTGGAGCGCACGGTCAGCACCCTTGCCGGATCCGTCATCGGGCTGTTGCCGCTCGCCCTCAAAGAGGGGGGCGGATCGATCGTGCCAGCATCTCTCGACCTGCTTTGGGTGATTGGCCTGATGGGTCTGGTCACGGCTCTGATCCCGCAGGTGCTTTATACGGTCTCATGCCAGAAAATCGGCCCTATGCGTACGGCGGCGGCGGGCAGTTTTGAGCTGCCGACCATGTTTCTGGTGGGATGGTTTGTCTTTGGGGAAGCCTTCGGACGGGTGGAGCTGCTTTGTGCGCTGATGGTGGTCACCGCGATCCTGGTCGCTCCGGCGCTTAAACCGCCGGCGGACCTGGACCGCCGCAGCGGTAGACAAGCCGTTCCTGCTGAATAAACAGTCATTTTCCAAAAACGATCTGGATATCAGGGTTGATCCTTTCTATGTCCAAACCGCCCGGGTGGACGGCCTCCCGGGAGAGCTTTGGAGATACTTTATGACAGCCCGTACCCCGGACCATCCGGTGAAAGAACTTTTTGTCGACCGCTGGTCACCCCGTGCCTTTGACGGGTCGGATATGCCGGAAGCCGACCTTAGGACCATCTTGGAAGCCGCCCGCTGGGCGCCCTCCGCGTTCAATATCCAGCCCTGGCGCTTTGTCTATGCCCGCCGCAGCGACGCAGCCTGGGAAACGCTGGTGAACCTGCTCAATCCGTTCAATCTGGACTGGGCTCAGCATGCGTCCGCGCTGGTCTATCTCTTTTCCGATACCGAAGTGGACGGCACCGACGGCAAACCCAACCGGCCAAGCAGCTATCATTCTTTCGATGCGGGGGCAGCCTGGGCCAATGCGGCGCTTCAGGCGACCGAACTCGGCTATCACACCCATGGTATGGCCGGTATTCTGAAAGACGAAATTCATGACCGCCTTGGCGTACCGGCCCGGTTCAAGGCGGAAATCGCCTTTGCCATCGGAATTCGCGGAGAGGCCAGCCGCTTGCCGGAAAGCCTGCAGGAGCGTGAAGCCCCGAGCGGCCGCATGCCCCTGGACGAGATCGCCTTTCCGGGCAGCTGGCGCTGATACGAGACCTGGCCAGCCGGGGCGGAGGCTTTGGCTGGCCGCGTTCTGAAGGGCCCGTCCAAGGCGCAGGCTGTGTCAATCTGCGCAGGGCGGGGCTTGGTGAAAGCGGGTAGGGTTCGGTTGCTTCAATGGTCACAAGGGGAGCCCCATGAGCCAGTCCGACAGTCTGCCCGCCGCAAGCCGCCTCAACAGCTACCACGCGCCCGGCGATTATTTGGACGTCTTTTCCGTACCGATTGACGGTCGGCCGGATCTGGAACGCGCTGATATGCGTGTGCTGGCCGACCATATTCTGATGGCGGATTTAGGGTGGATGAACACACTGCTTTGCCTGCGTGACAAGATCACCGGCCCGCTTGGTCTGAAAACAACGGCAACGCTCGCAAAGGAGCAATCCGGCTTGCCGCTTCATGACAGGCAACCGGGCGACCGGGTCGGTTTCTTCAAGATTTACCAGATTGATCAGAACGAAATCATCCTTGGAGAGGATGACTGGCATCAGGATTTCCGCCTGTCGGTGTTCAGGACCGGGGGAACGGTGCCGCGTCTTTATGTGTCAACCTGCTGCAAGCGCCACAACCTGTTCGGCCGCGCCTATCTGGCCACGATCCTTCCATTTCACAAACTGATTGCCTCTGCCGTTCTGGACAACGCGGTCCGGGAGGAGCTTGACCTTTCCAAAGCCGCGTGATCAGGTTAGAAGGTGCCCGGTCTTGCGCCAGACGCGTGTGCCCTGGGTGGTGCGGACCGATTGTGTGCTGCCGGCGGGCAGGCGCAGCCAGGTGCCCTGGTCATAGCGGCCGTCATCGTCTTCGAAACTGCCTTCCAGTACGAAATATTCCGCGCCGCCCGGAAAGGTCTGTTTTGAGAATTTCGAGCCACGCTCCCAGTCCAGCATGACGACTTCCTCCTCTGGACGCACAAAAAGAGGCAGGATTGTTTCGCCGGGGCGGCCGGATTGCCAGCCGGACGGGTCAAGCGTGTTGACCCGCACGAAACTGTCATCCTCAGGCTGCATCTGGCGCAGCTTCACCAGGATGACCGCACCCGGATCGCTGGACGGCACATGGCGGGAGCCGGGCGGGTTGCGCACATACATGCCCTTGGGAAAGTCACCGCTTTCGTCGGAAAAGACACCGTCAAGCACCAGAAATTCCTCGCCCATATCGTGGGAATGGGCGGAAAAGGCTGAGCCGGGCGCATAGCGCACCAGACTGGTGGCGCGGGCAACTTCCGCACCGTCCCGCTCCAGCATGCGCCGTTCAACGCCGGCCATGGGCGAGGGCACCCAGTCCAGAGTGGCGCTGTCGACATGGACTCTTTTTGTCAGGTCCGCGTGAATCTGCATGTTGTCTCTCCCGCTCCTCCTTTCCTTCACTAAATGGCGCGGCCGGACCCGTTTTGAAGGGGATAAGGCGTTTTTTACCCGAACGGCATCCGGTTGGTCGAAAGCGGTGCCCCAAACGAAACGGGCGCGTCGGAAAGCCGGATTGGGAACGGTGTGCGCAGCGCTTGAAACTGCGACGGCCAAGCGCTTATAAGCGGGCTGGAAAAGCCCGTGGAATTCAGGGAAAACGACGGCAAACGGCGCTGCAGACTTTGCATTGGCTGCGGAATCGTGCTGACTGCGGGTCTGAAGATGCAAGATGAGGTGGAGTTGCCACGGCGCCCGGGCGTGTGCCGCGTTTCTGAAGGGTCAACTTGATCTGCCGTTTGTGGTGAAGTCTCTGATTTCAAAAAGCAGTTGGCAGGTCCGATGAAACGCAACGTGCTCATAAAGTGCCGGCCAGGAACGCATGACGGTTGAGATCGATATCGGGGAAATGACGGGGGGATCGCGCGCCGCACTCGACTTGGAAGAGTTGCTGGCAACGCGTCTCCTTGTTCAGGGCAATTCCGGTTCGGGAAAATCCCACCTGCTGCGCCGCCTTCTGGAACAATCGGCCAGCTGGGTGCAGCAGGCCATCATTGATCCGGAAGGGGACTTTGTTTCTCTTGCCGAAAAATTCGGCCATGTGGTGGTCGATGCGGTTGGCACGGAAAAGGACCTGCAGATGATTGCCGGGCGGGTGCGCCAGCACCGGGTTTCGGTCATTCTCAATCTTGAGGGACTGGATGCGGACAGGCAGATGAAGGCCGCCGCCACGTTTCTGGACGGCCTTTTCGATGCGGACCGGGATCTCTGGTATCCGATGATTGTGGTGGTCGACGAAGCCCAGCTGTTCGCGCCTGCTGCGGCCGGAGAGGTGACCGAAGAGGCCCGCAGACGGTCCCTTGGGGCCATGACCAACCTGATGTGCCGGGGCCGCAAGCGCGGACTGGCCGGGATCATTGCCACCCAGCGATTGGCAAAGCTGGCCAAGAATGTGGCCGCTGAAGCCTCGAATTTTCTCATGGGCCGCACCTTTCTGGACATCGACATGGCCCGCGCTGCCGATCTTCTGGGCATGGAGCGGCGTCAGGCGGAGAGTTTCCGCAATCTGGACCGGGGCAATTTCATCGCACTTGGACCCGCCCTGTTCCGGCGTCCCGTGCCTATCAAGATCGGACCGGTGGAAACCATGGGGCGCGGTGGCAGCCCGAAACTGATGCCGTTGCCCGAACAGCCCAAGGAAGACGCCAAGGATCTCATTTTCACGCCGTCTGCCGACGAGATGCCGCCGGCGCGCCAGAGGTTTGTGGAGCCGGTTGTTTCCACGGGAGAGGTGCTGGATCAGCTCACAAGTGCCGAACGGGCGAATGAAGCGGCAGAGCCGCCTGCCGAAAGCCTTTTGGATTTCGGTGAGCGCGAAGAAAAGATCTCTGAGATCATCGCCGGGATTCTGGAGGATGACGAAGCGGCCTTTCAGCCGATTGCCACCCTTTACCAGGATTTTCAGGTGCGCTGCCGGATTGCCAAACTGGCTGGCGGAACCCCTGACCTTCAGACCTTCCGGGAAAAGCTCTCGGTCGCCCGGGCCGGGGTGGAAAAGGGCGAGATGGATGACGGCGCCTGGGCGCAGGCCGAACTGATTGCGGCCGAACTGCCGGAAGATATGCGCGGTGTCTATCTGCTTTTGGCCAAGGCCGCCCTGGCCAAGGCACCGTGTCCGGGAAATATCGAGATTGCCACTGCCTATGGCACGCGCTCTCCGGGCCGGGCCCGCTGGCTTTTGAGCCATATGGAAGAGCGCGGCTTCCTGGTCTGCGCCACGGATCTGCGCGGCAACCGGATTGTCACGCTGACCGATCTTGGCTGGCAGACCGCCCCCGGTGATGAGGCTGCCGCCTGACGCGGCCAGGCTATCAACAAAGCCTGACACAGATGTTATGCAAGATGTGTTGATCATGCTTTCGGCCTGCGTATCTTTTGGGGACTCAAGAGTGTGCGGCGTTCATCTGGCTTCAAACCGGTGACATGCGACCGGCTCTGGTTGGGCAAAAAGAGGTGCCGATGCGGCGGCTGATCATTCTTCTGTTTTCCCATGGGGCAGTGCTCGGCTTCGGCTTTGCCCTCGGCGTTTATATGCTGCCCATTCTGACGGCCCCCAAGGGGCCGGATGCAGCCCTTTTGGCCGCCGCGGCGGGGGAGGCGCGCTATCAGGCCACGTTCAGCCGGGATCTTGAAGGCAGTGACTTTCTCCATTGGGGCGAGGGCAAAGTCAGTCTCTCGCGAACCCGGATCACCCATGAGGGCGCGCTTGCGCCGGGCCCGGATTACAAGCTCTATCTGCTGAAATCCTTTGTGGAGGATGAGGCCGGATTTGAAGAGGTGAAGGACACCGCGCTCCGCCTGGGGGATATCAAGACTTTCGACGGCTTCGTCGTCGATCTTCCGGAGGGCGTTCGCCTTGAAGACTATACGACAGTGCTTGTGTGGTGCGAGGCTTTCGGGGAATTCATCACCTCCGCCAAATACCGTTGAAGCACGGCTTCTTGCAAGGCTGGTGGTCAGATTGCAGGGCGCATGCGGCCGGGCGCCCGACTGTGCGAGGCGCCCTGCGCTTTAGGAGCGGAAGTGCGGGCGAGCAGATAGTCCAGCTGGGACAATTCAAGCGTGATGCCGTCAATGGTCCGCGCCAGCACATTTTCCATATAGCTGCCTGCGGGCGCCCGCTCGCGGATGGCCTCGGCCCGGTCGCGGGCCTTGCGCAAATAAAGGATCATCTGACGCACATCCTGGGCCGTCACTTCAGTCGCCGTGACGGCGCGGGGGGCTTTCGGCAAAGACGCGCGCATCACGGAAAGCTGCTCTTGTAACGGGCTGACAAACTGCATCGCTGATCTCAAATGTTCCTATTTTGTTCTTATTTAACGCAAGCGGTGCGCAGGATCAAGATGTCGCTGCGGATTTTTCCGCTGTAGCGCTCTCAGCTCCTTTGTGGCCAGGGCTTTTGGCAATCGGATCAATCAGATCTGGAAGGGCGTCGCCCGGGTGTGAAAAATTTCAGAAATACTGCTCTTGTTTGCCGTGCGGGACGGGTTCTTGAGGACCTTGTGGGGGCGGCTGCGGGCGATATGTGCGCAAGCGGCACGCCGGTTTTGCTTGACAAGGCGTCGGCGCCCGCCATCTTGAACGCGGCCAGATAGTCTTTTCCCGGGCAGTGGTTCTGAGACCGGCACCCGGGCCAACATGAATGAGTGACCCTTGAAGATCGGAATTCTCCAAACCGGTGAAGTCCCGCAAGAGCTTGCGGCTGACCATAGCGACTATGATGCAAGATTCCGCGTATTGCTGGACGGGCACGGATTTGAATTCACCACCTACCGGGTCCTGGACGGCGAGTTTCCCGCGTCGGTCACCGAACAGGACGGCTGGATCATAACCGGGTCCAAATTCGGGGTCTATGAAGACCACCCCTGGATCGCGCCTCTGGAAGATCTGATCCGCCGGATTTCAGCGGCTGGGCAGAAACTGCTCGGGATTTGCTTTGGTCATCAGATCATCGCCCAGGCGCTTGGCGGTAAGGTGGCAAAAGCCAAGGAAGGCTGGATGATCGGCGCAACACGCTACCGCACAGGGGGGGAAGACGTGGTGCTGAATGCCTGGCATCAGGACCAGATTGTCGAACTTCCGGAGCGGGCAGAGGTCCTGGCCACCGCCGAGGGCTGCAAATTCGCCGCCCTTGCCTATGGCGATCAGATCCTGACCTGGCAGCCCCATCCCGAATATGACGGGTCCTTTATCGAAGGGCTCTTGCAAGTGCGCGGCGCGCTCCTGCCGGAAGATGTCAAGGCACGGATCAGTGCAAACCCGGAAAAAGCCAACGGCAATGCCCGTCTGGCCGATGAAATCAGTGCGTTTTTCCTCAGTGAAGCAGCTTCCGGAGTTTCATCCTGATCCTCTCATCCGTCCACTGTCGCTAAAACGTCATCGCGCAAGATTAGACAAGGAAAATGAGACGTTCCGTTCTTGTTTTCCTTACGCTTGCTATCACGCAGATTATAGGCTGGGGCGCCACCGGGTGCCTGGCGGTGCTGGCAGCGGGGCCTTTGCAGTGGCCCGGGCAACAATGCCGCTGGTGTTTTATCGAAAGGCGGATTATGCGGCAGCCATGTCTGCCATTGCTTTGCCCATGAACCTGATCAATGCCCTGGCCGCGCCCGCACTGGCCGGATTGCTGGTCGCCGCAGGCCCGAAAATGGTGCTGGCGAGCCTGACACTGCTCAGTTTAGGGGCCCTGTTTGGCCTGATGAATCTCAGCCGGGCCCGTGCGGCCCGACCAGCCCCCGGCAGCACCTGAACGGAGGCAAGCAGAGGTTGGCCAGTAGCGGTTCAGATCACGCCGTCATAGGCGTGTTCGCCGATCACGGCGGCAATCACGGTGAATGTGTCTACTGTCTGGGCCATATCCAGCGCTGCCCGCAACTCCGCGCGATTTGCAACCATATGTCCTTTTCCACCAAAGGCGCGGCCAAGGGCAGCAAAATCATGGCGGCCGAAATCGACCCCCTTGCGGGTCAGCTGGCGCGAGCGCTGTTTAAGTTCGATCAGGGAGAGGCACGAATCGACAAACACCACGAAGATGGGCGCAACACCCAGTTCCTGGGCGGTTGACAGTTCACCAATCACCATCAGGGCGCCGGCATCTCCGGAAAAGGACACGACCGGCCGGTCCGGGGAGGCGAGTTTCAGGCCGATCGCCATGGGGATGGCACAGCCCATGGTGCACAAGCCGGTGGACTGGATCAGGCCTCTCGGCTCATGGCAGGTCCATTGCTGGGAGAGCAGAATCCGGTGGGCGCCGCTGTCGGCCGTTGCCAGCGCCGTATCGGGCAAGGCCTTGCGAACTTCATCTATGACTGCCGCCGGTCCCCAGGTGCCGCCATCCGCAAAAGCTTCGCCAAGGGCCTTTTGCAGCTGTGCAATCTCACCCCCCCCCCAGGTCTTGCGGCCCGTCAGGCCGCCGCCAAGGGCGGTAAGGGCAGCGCCCGTGTGGGCCACGAAATTCAGCGTGGCCTGATGCATGTAATGGCTGTTGGGCTCGGCGGTGATGTCGATGACATTGATCCGGGCCGGGTCCCAGATTTCCTGCCAGCCGATGCGCATTTCAATCGGGTCATAACCCGCGCAAAGGATCAGATCTGCAGATTGCAGGAAGGGCTGGAGCAGCGCATCGGCTTTGGGCGACAGGCCGCCCGCGCCAAGACAGAGTGGGTGGGTTTCCGGCACAAGGCCCTTGGCCTTGTAGGTGGTGACAAAGGGCACCTGGAAGGTTTCGCAAAACGCCTGGATTTGCGGCCCGGCCTGATCGGCCACTGCATCCAGCCCGATCACCATGACGGGGCGTTCTGCCTGTGCCAGCCAGCCCCGGGCGGTTTCCAGATCAGTCCCGGCCGGAGCGCTCGGGCTCGCCTTCGGGCGCCGCCGTGGGGGCAGGGCGATCCTCTCATCGGCAACGGAAATCGGTACATCAATCAGCACCGGCCCTGCGCGGCCGTCGCTTGCAATGCCGACCGCCTTGTCGGCAATCACATCGGCGGCTTTGGCTGTCAGGGTGAAGGTGGCTTTGGTGACCTCGGCAAAGGCGGCCCGGTGGTCCAGCACCTGATGAGTGTACATTTCCGCCTCATGGGCATCAACGCAGCCGGTCAGGACAATCAGCGGCACCCGGTCCTGAAAGGCGTTGGCCACCACATTATACCCATTGACGACACCGGGACCGACCGTTCCCACAAGGATGGCCGGAGCGCCGGTGCGGTGCATCACGCCCTCGGCCATGAAGCCCGCATTGTTTTCATGTTTGCACAGGATAAACCTGATTCCGGCCCGCTCCAGCGCGTCCACGATCGTCAGAACCTCGCCGCCGGGCATTCCGAAGGCAAACCGGCACCCGGCTTCATAAAGGCGCCGGGCCACATAATCCGCCGCGCGCATCGTCTCAATCTCTGGCATTTGTCTTCCCGCACTCCAAAATCGTTTTGCTGGCCGGTCCCGGCGAGAGACCTTGCACGGCAAACAGAAACTGGCAATCAAAACCCGCAGCACCCGCTATCAAGATTGCCGGAGCGGTGCAGTGTGTTTGACGGTCCGGCGGGTCAGGTGGCTTTGCACGCCTCTTCAATCGCGCCGGCGACCAGGGCAATGCCGTCCCGGATGAGATTGGCATGGATGGAGGAATAGGCCAGCCTGTAATGAGATTTATCGGGAGAGCGATGGGCGAAGAAGGCATTGCCCGGTTCGATGAGAACGCGCTTTTTCCGAAGGTCAACGGCAAGCTGTGTGGTGTCGACACCGTCGGGTGCGCGCATCCAGAAGGAGGAGCCGCCGTTCACGTTCCGCACATCCGGGGTCAGGCCGAAGTCCCGGATACACTGTTCCATGATCGCACGCCGTTTCCCGAATACGCGGGCCATGCGAGTGATCTGGCTGTCATAGTGGCCGAGGGACAGAAAATAAGCTGTGGTGCGCTGGATATGACTGGGGGGATGCCGGAAAACGACACTTCGAAGCTCCCGCATTGCCCGGATCAGGGGCTTTGCGGCGACAACATACCCAAGCCGCAGCCCGGGAAAGATGGATTTGGAAAAGGAACCGACATAGATCACACGGCCAACCTCATCCATGGATTTCAGGGCAGGGGCGGGCGGGCTCGTATAGGTCATTTCGAACTCGTAATCGTCCTCGACAATCACGAAGCCATCCTGTTCCGCCCGTTTCAGCACGGCCTGCCGCCGCTCAAGTGGCATGGTGACGTTTGTGGGCGCATGATGGCTGGGCGTGGTGAAGACGACGTCCGCACCGGTGGGAATGAGATCCGCCGGCAAGCCGTCCTGGTCGACATCGATGGACGTGGCGACATAGCGCATCTGGTCGAAAATCTTGCGAAGCCCCGGATAACACGGGTTCTCGACGATGGCGTTCTGGCCGTCCGACAGCAGCAGTTGCGCGATCATCCAAAGCGCATTTTGCCCGCCCAGGGTGATAAGGAGTTCATCGGGATGCGCGCGAATGCCCCTGCGCGGAAGAATGTAACGCAGAATGTACTCCACCAGCATCGGATCATCATTCTGGTAATGATCATGGGTGAGCGTGTCGAAATCCTTGCGGCCGACTGCGCGCAAGGCGCAGGTTCTCCAGTTCAGATGATCAAAAAGATCCGGGTCTGATTGTCCGTAGATGAACGGGAAGCGGTAATCGGACCAGTTGGGCGGCCTCAGAATGTCGCTGCGCGATTGCGGGCGCTGGGCGAGCTTGAGATCCCAGTCAACACCGGCTGTCTCCGGGATTTGCGTGGCGGTGAAGACTGGCAGCGTCGGCGCTGAGCTGGCAACGAAATAGCCGGACCGGTCCCGGGATTCCAGATAGCCATTGGAGACCAGCTCCGCATAGGCCAGCGTCACGGTTGTCCGGGACAGGCTCAGATGCTCGGCCAGCCTGCGGGACGACGGCATTTTCTCATTCGCCGCGCAATGGCCGGACACAATAGCTTCAGCAACCATTTGCTGAATTTGTTGCTGTAAGGTCGCATTGCTGTTTTGGGGAAGCAGAAAGATTTCCGGAGGAATAGCCAAATTCCGTAACCTGTCACCCGATTTCGTTTGCCTTAGGCTATGTCCAACCGGTTCCTGGCGCAATCTTCAGGCGGGAAAGATCCGCAGCCCTCACTTCCCTGGCCAGCGCAGGGCCATACGCTCTCGACACCACTCCCGGCCGGACGGCTGTTTGAAGATTGTCTAAGGCCCTCAACCAAAAACGCGCGTCAGGGCGCCGTCAATCGCTTCAGTGATCGCGTCAATATCATCGGCCGTCGCAATAAGGGCGGGGGCGAGACACAGCGTGTTGTTCAGCCCCGGCAATGCCCGTGCGGTCGCGCCAATAATGACCCCCTGTTTCATACAGTCTGCGATCACAGCCTGGACCTGGGCTTCCGTTGCCGGTGTTTTGTCTGAGCGGTCGGTAACCAGTTCCAGACCGCAGAACAGGCCAAGGCCGCGCACGTCGCCCGCGGCTGCATGTTTTTCCTTCAAGGCACCGAGGTTGTCCATCAGTCGGGCTCCCATGGCCAGCGTATTTTCCAGAAGACCTTCGTCCTCGATGATCCTCATGTTCTCCAGCGCCGCAGCCGGACCGGCGGTGCAGCCGCCGAACGTTGAGATGTCCCGGAAGTGGCTCATTGGATCGGATGCATCGTCCTTGAACATGTCAAAGACCTCTTCGCGTGTCACCAGACAGGCAATTGCCGCATAACCCGAGGCAACCCCCTTGGCCATGGTCACCATGTCCGGCTGGATGCCATAATGCTGGTAGCCAAACCAGGTTCCGGTCCGGCCGACACCGCAGACAACCTCATCAAGATGCAGCAGAATGTCGTATTTGCGGCAGATATGCTGGACATGGTCCCAGTATCCTGAGGGCGGAGTGATGACGCCGCCACCGGCTGTCACCGTTTCAAGGCACAGGGCGCCAATGGTGTCGGGCCCTTCGCGCAGGATGACCTCTTCTATCGCCCGGGCCGCCCGCTCGCCATAGGTCTCCGTGTCCCATTGGGCGCGGTATTCAAGGCAGTGCGGCACTTCTACGAAACCGGGCGTATAGGGACCATACTGGGCGTTGCGTTCCGGCTGGCCACCCGCCGACATGGTTGCGATGGTCGAGCCGTGATAGTCCCGTTCGCGAAACAGGATCTTGTGCTTTTTGCCGCCATAGCGCTTATGCGCAATCTGGCGCACCATCTTGAAGGCTTTCTCGTTTGCCTCGGAGCCGGAATTGACGAAATAAACCCTGCTCATGCCCGGCATGCGTTCGATCAGCTTCTCGGCGAAAAGGGCGCCAGGAATGGACCCGGCGCTTTGGGCAAAATAATTGAGCCGCGTGATCTGTTCACTGACAGCGTCCGCGATGCTCTTGCGGCCATAGCCGACATTTACTGTCCAGACACCGCCAGACACGGCATCCAGATGCTCCCGGCCGGATGCATCCCACACCCGCATCCCCTTGCCCTCGACCATGACGCGCGGATCGCTCGTCTCATAGGCCTTGTGCTGGGTCAGATGGTGCCAGACATGGGCACGGTCCGCGCGGATAACATCGTCAAGATGATTGGCTGGGGCAGAGAAAGTCACTGGTATCGCTCCGTAAGGCGTGCTCGAGGGGCACAAGGATCCAACCGCGAAAGGAGAGGGTCTTTTCGGTGCAGTTGCCTAAACTTTCTGCTCAAAAATTCAGCGCGAGTAGAGCCAGATCGGCTCAAGTCTTAAGACCAGTGTTCCAATTCTATTGAAAGCCAGCGAAATACTGATCTTCATGACAAGGGCTGCAGCGTTTCAAGAAAAAGGTTGCACGGATCTGACGAATGGGCGGAGCCGATCGGACCAGCCCGTCCGGCGGGATTATCGAAGGAGAATGGGATGAAGATGATTGCTAAACTTCTGGCCGGTGGGGCGCTTTTGTTCAGCGCGCAAGCCGCCGCCGCCGCCGAAGAGCTGACAGTCGGCTACTTCCTGGAATGGCCGATGCCATTTCTGGCAGCCAAAGCCGACGGCGCCTATGCAAAGGCCCTCGGCATGCCGGTTAAGTGGGTGAGTTTTGAGACCGGCACTGCCATGTCGGCCGCCATGGCGTCCGGAGATGTGCAGATTTCTGTCTCCCAGGGGGTGCCTCCCTTTGTCGTGGCAGCGTCTGCCGGTCAGGCGCTTCAAGTGCTCGATGTGGCGGTGAGCTATTCTGAAAATGACAATTGCGTCGTCGCGGCCGATTTGGAGATCGACAAGGACAGCGCTTCGGAGCTTGCTGGCAAGAAGGTTGCCGTTCCGATCGGGACGGCCGCCCATTACGGGTTCCTGCGTCAGATGGAGCATTTCGGGGTCGATGTGTCTTCCTTGACTGTTGTTGACATGGCGCCGACGGATGGCGCGGCCGCCTTGGCTCAGGGCGAGGTTGATTTTGCCTGTGGTTGGGGCGGGGGGCTGTCGCGGATGAAGGAACATGGCAATGTTCTTTTGAGCGGGGCCGAGAAGGAAGAGTTGGGTATTCTGGTGTTTGATGTGACCTCCGCGCCAGCCGACTTTGCGGTTGAGAACTCGGAGCTGGTTTCGAAATTCCTGGCCGTGACGGCTGCGGCAAATGCGGAATGGGCCGCCAGTCAGCCGCCTGAGATGCTGGAGAAGATCGCCAAGGAATCCGGCATGGATCTTGACGCCACCAAGGCCTCCATTTCCACCTTCACGTTCCCGACGATTGAAGAACAGTTGTCAGAAAAATGGCTGGGCGGCAATGCACAGGCATTCATGAAAGGTGTCGCTGATGTCTTCGTTGAGGCGGGCAGCATCGAAAGCGCGCTCGACAGCTACGAGGACAGCGTGAACTCAGGTCCGCTCGCAGCCGCACAGTGAGACCGGTTTTCAAAGGCGGGTGCAAACCCGCCTTTTTCTCATCACTCAGACGGGTATCAGCACCATGGGCTCATTGAGCATTGAAAACCTTTCCATGCGGTTTGACCTTCCGGACGGTGGGCATGTGCAGGCGCTCAAGGATGTCTCTCTGGACATTCAAAAGGGCGAGTTGCTGTCGGTCCTGGGTCCGTCAGGCTGTGGCAAGTCGACCTTGCTAAATATCCTTGCCGGCTTTCTGGCTCCTACCGAGGGGACTGTCACGCTGAACGGGGCCCCGGTGACCGGACCTGGAGCGGAACGGGGCATGGTGTTTCAGAAAGGGGCGCTGTTTGAGTGGATGAATGTGCGCCGGAATGTCGAGTTTGGGCCGCGCATGAAAGGCGTGCCGGAGGCAGATCGCAATACGATTGTTGAGAACCTTCTCGACACGGTGGGTCTGCGCTCCTTCAAGAACAAGGCGGTTTACGAGCTGTCCGGTGGCATGCAACAGCGTGTTGCCCTGGCGCGCTGCCTGGCAAACGAGCCGGATGTCATCTTGATGGACGAGCCGCTTGGTGCGCTGGATGCGCTGACCCGCGAGAAGATGCAGGGTCTGGTGCTCGACCTTTGGAAAAAGACCGGCAAGACGATCATCCTGATCACCCACTCGGTGGATGAGGCCCTGCTTCTTGGAGAGCGCCTGCTTGTCATGGCGCCGCGGCCCGGGCGCATCCACAAGGAATACAGGCTTCCCTTTGCGGAGCGCGCGGTCGGCGCTGATCTGCGCAGCGTGAAGGAAGACCCGGCCTTTGGGGACATCAAGAAGGAAATTCTCGGCATGATCTGGGAGATGGAAGAGGAAATCATGAGCGGAGCTGAGGCATAACATGACGGGTCTGGTTATTCTCGCGGTCTATGCCGTCCTGTTCTTCGGCGCCTATCTGGCCCTGCGGCTCGTCCGCTCGTCCATGAACAAGGTGACGGATTTCACGTCGCTGAAGACGGTCACGTTTGGGGATGAAAGCGCGGTCTCCGCCGACCGGGCCGCCTCGGTGCTCTCGATCATCGTGGTGTTTCTGGTTTGGGGGGCGTTCACGGGCTCCAAACTGGTGCCGTTTCACGTTCCGGGCCCTTTCACGGGCACAACGTCCTTCATCTATGAGGCAGAGGCTCCCGATGGCAAGACGGCAGAGGCCACAGTCACCGTTCTGGTTCATGAGATGGGTGCGGATGTCGAGCAGCCGGCGCCGAAGCCTGCAACTGGCTTTGCTGAAAGTGACAGCGCCACGGTCGCCGCATGGCGCTCGGTTCTGATCCGGGCGCAGCGCAATGACGGAGACGGGGCCAAGGTGATTGCCGTTGAAGGCAAGCCGATTGTTCCCGGCGAGACGATAAGTGTTCCCCACGGATCGGTTACAATGACACGAAAGGGCTCGTTGAATTTCTCACCTGACAAGGGCCTGCAGATGGAAGCGATCTGGATGCCGCCGCCGGAAGCTGTTGTCAGCCAGCTGGTGCAGATCGCGCGCGAAGGCTATCAGAATGTCGCGCTGCTGGATCATGTCGGCTGGTCCTTGTGGCGGGTGCTGGCCGGGTTTGTTCTGGGGTCGCTGATCGGTATTCCGCTTGGCTATGCCATGGGGCTGTGGGGCTGGGCTCGGGGCTGGTTCGACCCCATTGTCGAATTCATGCGCCCTGTTCCCCCGCTGGCCCTCATTCCACTTGTGATCATCTGGTTCGGAATTGGCGAGAACGGCAAGATCGTGCTGCTCTTTCTGGCGGCCCTTTGGGTCATGATCATCTCGGCCCGGGCGGGTGTGTCAGGGGTGAATATCACCAAGGTTCATGCGGCCTATTCGCTTGGCGCTTCCAAATGGCAGGTGCTGCGCCACGTCATCGTGCCGAACTCGCTGCCGGAGATCTTCACAGGCGCACGTGTGGCGATGGGCGTGTGTTGGGGGACAGTGGTTGCGGCAGAACTGGTGGCTGCAGAAAAGGGCGCCGGAAAGATGATTGTGGCCGCCTCCAAATTTCAGGCAACAGACATTGTGATCATGGGCATTGTGTTGATTGGCCTGATCGGCTTTGGCATCGATATCCTCATGCGCAAGCTGGAAAAGGTGCTGGTGCCCTGGAAAGGGCGTTCCTGACCCCGTGAGCTGACTGTTCTGTCCGCTGGCGCCGGTCCAAGGGCGCTGCCCGTTTCGGGCGGCGTCTTATTTTGTTGCGTGGGCAACGTCAGAAGCCAAATCAAGCGGGCCTGATTTCGCGCAAAACCTTGGGGTTGGGAAGAGGGCCGTTCAGAGAAGACCGGTAAGTCCCTTGAGGCCGGTGACAAGAGCAGACAGGAACAGGACGCCAAGCGCGGCCATTCTGTAATGCCCTTCGCCAAGACGCTGAAAGACGAGCCCTCCAAGCGCGGTCCCGGCCAGAAGGGCCGGATAGCAGAGCGTCCCCTTCACCAAGAGGGGCCAGTCCAGAAGGTCGGATCCGGCGGCAATGGAAAGCAGCGCCAGCGCTGCCGTAAAGGCAAAAAACAGTAGCAGCGACGCGCGGCTGGTGGATTTATCAAGGCCGCGACCGAGAAAATAGGCGACGGCTGGCGGGCCGGGCATGGCGGCCAGACCGCCCAAAAGCCCGGCCATCGCACCTGCGGCCACCGCAGGTCCCCGGCCCACCGGAATCCGGAGGTTGAACAGAAGCGCCGCCAAACCAAACAGCACCACAAGGGCAATCGCCAGACGCATCACATCCGGCGCAAGCTGCGTGGCGCAAACCGCGCCAATGGGCGTCAACAGGACCGCGCCCGCGCACAGTGGCATAAGAGCACTGCGGTCCAGGCTGTTGTGGTGGCGGTAGAGATCCAGGGGGGCGGCGGCAATTTGCAGGATCTGGGCCAGAATGACCGCGTGGACCGGCGAGATGCTGAGGCTGAACAGCGGCACCGCAGCAAGGGCAAAACCGAACCCGGTGATCCCGCGCAAAAACCCGGCCGAGAATGTGGCCGCAGCCAAACCTGCAAAGATCTCCATCAGTCGAAATTCATGACGATGGTTTTCGACCGGGTGAAATGCTCCACCATGGCCTCTAGAGAGGCTTCCTTGCCCAGGCCGGAGCGCCCGAACCCGCCATAGGACACATTGGGCTGAATGGTCAGGTTCTGATTGACCTGCACATAGCCCGCATTCAGCCGGGACGTGCTGTCGAGCGCCGTCGACAGGCTTGTTGTCCAGACCGAGGCGGCGAGGCCGTAATGGGTGCTGTTGGCAAGGCCGATAACCGTTTCATAGTCGCTCCAGCCTTTCACCACCGCGACGGGTCCGAAGATTTCCTCCAGAACACAGGGGTGATCGTCGGGCAAGCCGGTCAGAAGGGTTGGCTGGAGAAAGAGGTCCGGCGAAAGATCCGGACTGTCTGGCAACCGGCTGAAGCGTCTGACCGTCGCTCCGCCTGTTGCCTCGGCCTGGGCAATATAGCTCCTGATGGTGTTGGCCTGCCGCGCATTGATAATGGTGCCGACATCGGTTGCCTCGTCCAGAGGATCTCCGATTTTCAGCCTGTCGAGTTCTTCTCCCAGCCGGTCCAGAAAAGCCTCCAGCAGGCTGTCATGAACGTAGATTCGGCTGGCGGCGGTGCAGCTTTGGCCCTGACGGGTGAAACGCATTCCTGAAATGGCGCCTGCGACAGATTTTTCCAAATCGGCGTCTTCGCAGACAATCATGGCGGATTTTCCACCCAGTTCCAGGGAGACAGGAATGATGCGGCTGGCGCCGATTTTGTAGATTGTCTCGCCAACGGCCTCCGAGCCCGTGAAGGTGATCTTGGCAATATCCTTGTGCCGGGTCAGGGCTGCGCCGCAGTCTGAACCGGTGCCGTTCACCACATTCAGCACCCCCTCCGGCAGGTGCTGACGCAGGATGTCTGCCAGCAGATAGGTTGCAAAGGGCGCCTCTTCGGAGGATTTCACGACCACCGCATTGCCCGCCACAAGGGCCGGGCCGACCTTCAGGGCAAACAGCACCAAAGGCACATTCCAGGGCACAATCGCCGCCACAACACCCAATGGCTCTCGGGTGGTCATGGTGAGCATGCGCGGGTCATAGGGGATGGTCTGACCCTTCAGCTCGGAGCCAAGATTTCCGTAAAAGTCGATGATATCGGCAGCAACGGCGATTTCTCCCCGGCATTCCGTGCGGATCGCCTTGCCTGTTTCCCGGGCCAGAACCTGGGCGATCAGCTCGGCCTGCTCGGAGAGGGCCCGGGCTGCGGCGGAAACGCATTTGCCGCGCGCGCGCGCAGGCATCTGCGCCCAAGACAGCTGGGCTTCCTTTGCCGAAGCAACTGCCGCTGCCACGTCTGTTTCGGTTCCGGCTGCCGCCTGTCCAAGGACCTTGCCGGTTGCAGGGTTTCTGACATCGAGTGACGCTTCGGCGCGGACCCGTCCACCGCCGATCAAATGCACTTGCCGATAGGTTTCGAACACGGCGTCCGGCGTTGCCGGAAGCGTCAAAGGGGTGATCATGAAAAGGGTCCTCCACCGTAACTGGTCAGGCTAGCACCCTATCCGGCGCGCGGGGAGGGGCTATAGGGCCAGAAATCTGCTTTGATAAGACCAAAATGTGCTGGTTCTGGGAGACGAAAAAGCGAGGGGTGGCAGGGCGCTGTCTGAACGTTCCGGCGGCGCGTTTGCGGAACAAGACCGGGCGTCTAGGGTCTGGTGATCGAGAACGGATAGTGTTTGAGAGGTGTTCAAGCCGACACGCGCTGGCCACGGTCTGGGATCTAGCGCACAGTCCCCGATTTCCACCTTGAAACGCCTGGGCATGGTGAATTTGACAATTGCCTAAACTCGGCAGGGTCTTTTTACTGCCGGGAGATGAAGGGCTTACCCGCGATACCACCTCATATCCTGAACCAGGTCTCGGACAAATTCGTTGAAGGCCTGGCACTGGCTCTGGCGTCGGACGACGACGGCGCCGTGATGTATCTGCAATGGTGCAACAGCACATTCACCCAGATCACCGGATATGAGCGCGAAGAGGTCATAGGTGCACGGGGCACTTTGCTGATCGGCGCAAGCACGGAGCAGGGCAACCATCTCCTCATCATCGAAAAGCTGATGAATTGGGAGCGCTTCTCCATCAAGACCCACAACAACCGCAAGACGGGCGAAACATACTGGCAGAAGATGAGCTGGACCCCCTTGTCGGATCCGGACAGCGGCAGCCGGTGGTGGCTGTGTTCGCTGATTGAACTGGACGAGACGCCTGCATTGCCCGGGGCTGAGCCTCTCGCCTCTGTGGCACCATCCGGCAGAGCCCGTGCCGCCGACCGGGAGCTGCTGGACTGCAGGGAGCGCATTGAGCAGCTGGAGCGGGAAAACGCGCGCCTGCATGAGCTTGCAAAAACGGTGACACGCGAATCCAAGGAAGACGCGTTGACGGGGCTGTCCAACCGGCGGCATTTTGAAGTCGAGCTGAAGTCCTGGATCGGAGCTCTACAGCAGGGCGGACCGGAATTTGCTGTATTCTATGTTGATCTCGACCGGTTCAAATCCGTGAACGACACGCTTGGCCATGATGCCGGGGACCGGCTGCTGGTCTCGGTCGCCCAGATGTTCCGGCGCCTGACCAAGGACGGCGACTTTGTTGCCCGCATCGGCGGCGATGAATTCATCATTTTAAGGCCGCTCAGCAAAAGCGCGCTGGACATCAGCAGGCTGGCCGATGCGATCGTGCAGGAAATGCACGCCCCCTTTGCCTTTGAGGGCAAGTCGACCTTTTGCAGTGCAAGTGTCGGCGTTACGATTGCCAATGCCCATATGGCAAGCCCGGAGCAGGTTGTCGCGGATGCGGACACGGCTCTTTATCACGCCAAGACAAATGGGCGGGGGCGGTGGTCGTTTTTCACCGAAGACATGCATGCGGAGGCTCTGGCCAGCAAGCGGCTTGTGACCGAGCTTTTGCTCGCCTGCGAGAAGAACGAGTTCGTGCCGTATTTTCAACCCTTTGTGGAGGCCGAGACCGGCTGTGTTACCGGCGCTGAAGTTCTGGTGCGCTGGGACCATCCCCGCCTGGGGCTGCTGTCCCCCGTTGCGTTTCTGGAAACGGCTGCCAGCGTGGGCATCTTGAAGCGTATTGATGAACTCGTGTTCCGGGCGCTGCCGGACGGGCTCAAGGTTCTGGACAGTTCAGGCGTGGACCTGCCCAATATCTCGATCAATGTGTCTGCTGGGCGGCTGGCCGACCCGACCTTGATCCATGATCTGAAGAATTCGGGTATCGTTCCGAAGAGGCTCGCCATCGAGATTCTGGAATCGGTCTATCGGGAGCGCATTGGCGACGTGGTTCACTGGACCCTGGGCGAACTCCGGGAGCTGGGCGTGACCATCGCGCTTGATGATTTCGGAACGGGGCACGCGTCCGTACAGGGGCTCTTGAAGATCCGCCCGTCCGTTTTGAAAATCGACCGCCAGTTCATTCAGCCCATTGTCGGCGACACAACCGCCCGGGCGCTGGTGGCCTCGATCATCGGGATCGGCAAGAGCCTCGGAATGACCATCGTCGCGGAAGGGATTGAAACCGAACGCCATGCGCAATTCGCATCGGATATGGGATGCGATCTGCTGCAGGGCCACCACTTCGGACAGCCCATGTCTGCGTCCGATCTCAGCAGTCTGCTGGCCGCCTCAAAGGGGCAGGTCTGGGTCCGCCAGACCGCAACCGCGCATTAAAAGTAGGGGTGTCAAAGAGAAGAAAATGGTCGGAGTGAGAGGATTCGAACCTCCGACCCCCTCGTCCCGAACGAGGTGCGCTACCAGGCTGCGCTACACTCCGACTTGCTGTTTGGATTTTAGCTCAATCCATCGGGAACAGCGGGCAAGGCCTCGCTGTGTGGAGGGTCATTTAGCAAAGCTCATCTCATCCCGCAAGCGATTTGCCGGTCCGCCCGCCATTTTTTTGAAACTGTGAACAAGACCAGCCGCATAGCTTGTCCGGCGGCCCGTATTGTCCCGGAAAAGACAGGACTTTTGACAACAGACATGATGCCGTCAGGCAGATCTGGGGAAAACTAGGCTGTGCGCCGGAGAGAATGGGGGCGGCAAGGCTTGCGCTTCCGAAACGACCTCGCTATACAGCATCCCCACGGCCTTGGGGTGTAGCCAAGCGGTAAGGCAGCGGTTTTTGGTACCGCCATGCGCTGGTTCGAATCCAGCCACCCCAGCCAGTTTTCTTTTCGTGTCAGTTTTGATTTCGCCGGTGAACCAAGTGATTTTGGTGGGCCGTCTTCTGTGGGCGTTCCATAAAGTCACCCAGCTAACGCCTCAAGCCGCCCTCAAAAACATCCTGAATGATCGCCGATCCAGTCTGGCACAACGGCAATATTGGTTGGGGTGCGGCCATAGCCGCAAATGAAGATGAACACCCGGAACGGTTCGCCAGCGCGCACTTTGGCGTCCAGCTCGGGCACCTTGTAGGAATTCCGGTAGAGGCCGGGGATCAGTGCGCGGGTGGCCCGGTCGGCAAAGACGGGGTCAGGCTCGTCGCCCGGATGACGGACGCCGAAACGGTGGTAATTGGCCCGGTCCTGCTGCAAGACGGCGCCGAGGTCCGTCAACCGGGCGCCCCTGGAATTATACATATCGTCCGGGCCGATCACGGCCCAGTAGCTGCCGATCTCCCCATAGTCCTGCGCCAGGGCCGCAACGGTCTGAAACAGGCACATAAGTGCCAACAAAAGGGGTCTTGCCATGAGGTCTATCCTGAAATGAACGTTCTGAAACGTTGAAGGAGAGCCCATCACCATTCACCTGATTTGCCTTTCGCTGCCGGAACCCGGCAGTGTCAGGGCAAAAGACAAAACGCTTTGAAACCGTGTGAACGCGACCTGCTCGAACAAAAATCGGTAACAGTTTAAAAAGACGGGAGCGCAAAGCAACCGGTTTGTGGCGGTCGGCGCAACGGGCAAATGGGCAGACGGGTGAGCGCCCGCTTTAGCCGTCCGCCGTCCCGGCCTTCGCGCCAGGGCTTTTGGTATTTGCCTGGCTTGGGTCGCAAGACAGGTCCCGCATCAGGTGCAGGATGGCACTGGAGACGCTGTGCAGCCAGGGCAAGGCTGAGGGGCGTTCACAAGGGGGGCTTTCAGGAAAAAAGGTCAGGCGCAGGGATGGCCTCAGACCGGCAGGGGTCAAACATCATCGCTTAAAAGGGGCAAGCGCGCATACCGGATTTCATCCGATCCGACTTCCGCTGTCTGCCATCAGAGATGTCAGCGCAGGAGACAAACGGTTCTGACCCCATAGGAACGCGGCGCACATTGGGCCTCTGGCCGGTGCCGCCCCTAGTCTGACTTGCCTCAGCGCCGTTTGCCGAAACCCGGTTTGCTGCCACCGGCCGGGCGGCTGCGCCGTACGGGCTGGTCCGGGGTCTGGCTCGCCTTCTGGTCCATCAGCCGCTTGCGGGAGAAGAAATTGTGCGGCGAATCTTGGAGCGCATCGATGTCTTCCCGCAGCGCCTGCTCGGAGGATTTGAGAACCTGGGAGCGCTGTTTGCTCACCGCCCGTTTCTGGCCGATGAACTCAACCCCGCAGGTCAGGCCGTCTTCCCAGCGCCGTTCGCAGGTGGCTTCAAAATCTTCCAGATCGATCTGCAGCGTGAATTGCTGGGGCAGCAGGAAGGCCTGTTCGAATTCCAGTTTCGCGCCGTTTTCCGACAGGTTGCGCACGATACAGGGAATGGACCGCAGCCCCTTTTGAAAAAGGATCTTGCCCTTTTTCAAGGAGCGCATGCGCCGGGGGCGCTCTTGCAGGCCATCTGCCTCTGAAGACCGTGAGGCTGCGGCGGATGCAGGCGTGTCAGACTGTTTGTTCTCGGTGTTCTGGTCGTCGGGCATTGTCATTTCACATCTTCTGAGCGTTCGGATGAAAAGGCAGTCCGAACGGCTCTTCTTTTAAACAAGGACACCACTACTGTCCGGGAAAATTCTGACTAAGGATAAAAAAGGCCCGTTTTGTAAGGAGATAGTCTAGAATCGTGGTTGCAACGCCTGATTCATAATCTCTCCCAAAAACGGACCCAAGAATGACCCTAAGCGTTTTTCATCAGATCATAAAGCATCTTCCCCGCCGCCAGATCAATTCCCTCACCGCAGCCTATGCGAGTGACA